>JBPYDQ010000820.1:0-2505 GCA_051986135.1 Terriglobales bacterium
CAGGTTGGCGACCAATATCATGCACAAGATGCAGCAAATGAGCTGAGTCCAGCGCGTTGCCGCGATTGCGGTTGAGCGGGAGTCTACAGTGGTCGCTGTCGTCATGTTTCCATCCCCCTTGTTGCTCGATATTTTTTGTTCAAAGTCCAGTGCTTCCAATCCGAGCGGCGCTGGACCGGCCAACGGCTTATAATCGTCCAACCGATCTAAAGTTCCAATTTTTGATGGTTTTTGGATGTTAGAAGACGTTGCAAATCGTCGCAGAAATTGCCGAAGAAATTGAAAAGCTGGCGAGAGAACTGAAGCTGCGGGATCCACGTTTTGGTGTCGCGCAACATCACCTCAAGCAAGGAAAAGGGTATCGGCGACTGGACCGACGATGAGATCAAGCACGCCATTACCCAGGGCACCAGCGGTCGGGCTGGGCGGACTCGAACTTACAACCAAACCACTATGAGCTCCCTGTGGCTTGCGAACTGCCTGAACCGTCGAGATTTGTGGCGGCGCTATGTGACCCGATTGAACTCCAATGAAACGGTTTCGGCGTCTTCGTCTCTGCCGCAAAACTCCGTTTCCTCACACAGAGGCCCACTACCGACAAAGACCCCACCTTGGGGAGGAGGTCGGTGATGAGCCCAAGCCAGACCACAATCGACGTCGGGGTCTGCTCGAATCGGGAATTAAGATTTATAAATTTAACCTCTTTCCGCTCACAACAGCTACAGGGTTGCCATGCCTCGCATGTCAGATGCCCCGCGTCTTTCCGATATCATCATGGACGAGCTTGCCGGCGAGTTGCCCTGGGACTTGGACGAACACTTGAGCGGATGTCTCGTCGGCTATCAATCGGACTCAAGCTATGGTGTGGCGGTATATTTTGCACTGGAAGCCTTGTGGGGAATCGCCCACGACGTGACCGTCCGTGCCAATGCTGGCGCGTTTGATCCCAATGAAATGGATGCGGACTGGACAATTTCCCCCAAAACGAAGTTGCCTGTCCCGTGGATGTGGATTCGCGCCCTCGGCGCGGCCTGGGATCGATACAAGACCGAGCGCGGACCCCTTGGCGTTGCATTCGGTCTCGAAGGTGGCGGACAGGGCAAATCGCGAACCATTGATAAACTCGCGCAGATGCTTGACGAGCGCGCGATTGCCCGCTGGATTGGCTCGGAGCTAGCGGCAGCTCGGAAAGCGAAAAAGAAGGTCCGAATCGAGGATCTCGTCCAGGAGGCTGCAGAGAAGTTCAGCAAAAGCGACGTCACGATCAGACGGGCCTGGCAACGGTTTCGCCGCCGTGAGCGGCAATTAACCCTTAAATGATCATAACCTCCCGGAAGTGGTGACGCAGCCCGCAGCTGACACGACGGCCTAAAAGCTCGGATGCCGCACGACGCGGCCAATCGAGAGCGTCATGGCCACCGACTCGTTCAAGGATCGAATCAGGTCCGCGGCAGCATCACCGCCGCTGAAGGCACGAAGTGCAGTCTCTCCCCTTGAAGGCTTGGTGCGTCTCTTGGCCCGCCATGCAGCTCGCGAGGCCATCGCCTCTGGGCTCGACAAAACGCCGCCGCAAGCGAACCCAGCCGCAGGCGCGCTCTCGGCAAACAAATAGGACTGATCTGATGACAGAGAACAGCGCGCAATGGGACATGACCATGCCGGCGAACCCGGACTTCTGCACCGTCAAAGAGACCGCGCAGCATCTGCGGCTCTGCGAGAAGCAGATCCGAAGACTCATCGAGCGTGGCGAACTACCTGCTTACCGTTTTGGAGCGGCAATCAGGATCAAGAAAACAGACATCGATGCGTATGTGAAGCGCAGCATCTTTTCCAAGCAGATGAAAGATAAACGCAGTTAGGAAATTGCATCGAATTACATGTAGCCAGTAAGCGCAAAGAGGTTTCCTAAGCTCGAACAATACTACGCTCCAGTCCATCCTAATTCACGCAGGACCAAACCCAGAGAATCCTAATGCAAGAAAATGTCCTCCTGTCACACTCGCAAGTCGATGCTTCGATCAAACCCATCGGGCCGACTTTGGCGGATGTGCTCGTTGCGATAGAGCGCGATGCATCGCTGCCCGAGTCCAAGCGCGGAGCTTGGTGCTGCAGCATTCGGCGGATCGCAAATTTCCTCGAACGAGACCCAGTCCGGTTGGCGGCCCGCCTCCAGGCTTTACGATTCGGGATTGCGCGGTTGCACCATTCTCAACTCGGAGTCAGCCGGAAGACCCTTCAAAATCATCTCGCGAACCTTAAGGCCGCGATTCGACGATTCGGCTCAGTTGAGCGTGTGAGTGGCCGAGGGGTCGCTTTTAATACGGCTTGGCAAGCGCTCTACGACAAACTCACGGTGACGCGCTTGCGTCTCGGCCTTTCTGGCTTTCTCCGATATTGCTCGGCGAATAGCATCCAACCCTCGTCGGTTTCCGACGTAACCGTCGAAACCTTCGTTCGCTACGTCAGTGAAGTGCAGTTCACAGTTAAGCCCCGGGATGTTCACAA
>JBPYDQ010000821.1:0-13174 GCA_051986135.1 Terriglobales bacterium
TAAGACTCTGGACGATGTTGACTACGGTTCCCACCTGATAGATTTCGTTGGGTTTGGGCTCGTCGACGCTGGCGTCGTGCTGAGTGGCAAGGAAGATTTTTTTGTCGGCAGCCAGAGCCTCTTCGAGCGCGCGCACGCTGGATTCGCGGCCCACCACAAATGGGGTCATCATATAGGGAAAGATGACCACATCGCGGATGGGCATCATGGGAAGTTTCTTGCTCTCGAATTTTTCTTTAGAAGTTGTCACCGGGTCTCCAAATCACGTGCGCTTAATTGTTTCACCCTTCATGGGTTCGGTTACGCCCCATTTACCGACCCAGGGGCTGACGCCCTGGGCTAAGCAATTCCGCCCCTCCGGGGCGTACTCGACCGGGGGTTCGGACATTCCTCTTCGTCCAGCTCACAACGCGCTCCGGTCTTTTCCGCCTGCACCTGCAAAAGTCTGGTGGCGGACTGCGAGTAGTGCAATCCTACCCGGCTTTTTCCATCATGGCGAGAGAGACGTCGTGTTTTTCAACCATCTCTCGCGTGACCTCAAATTCCTTAACTTTCTTCTGGCTGGGCAGGTGGTACATCAGATCCAGCATCAACTCTTCCAAAATCATGCGCAAACCGCGGGCCCCTACTTTTCGCGCCATGGCTTGTCGGGCTACAGCCTTCAGCGCCTCATCACTGAACTTGAGCCTGACGTTTTCAAACTCGAACAGCCGTTGGTATTGCTTGACGATCGCGTTCTTCGGCCGGGTCAGAATCTCGACCAGCGCATTCTCGTCCAGCTCCTCCAGGCTGCCAATGACGGGCAGACGGCCGACGAACTCCGGAATCAAGCCGAACTTGATTAGGTCCTGCGGTTGAATATCGGAGAACAGTTCGGCTCTCTTCTTCTTATCGGTAGGAAGCGCCTCGTCCCCCGTCTCTTCCCCTCCGGTGCGGAAGCCCAAGGCCTTGCGGCCGACCCGGCGGCCAATGATCTTGTCCAGTCCGACAAATGCGCCGCCGCAAATGAAAAGTATGTTCGTCGTGTCTACCGGCGTAAATTCCTGGTGGGGATGCTTGCGGCCACCCTGCGGGGGAACGTTAGCGATCGTGCCCTCGAGTATCTTCAGCAACGCCTGCTGCACGCCCTCACCGGATACATCTCGAGTGATCGAAGGATTTTCGTCCTTGCGGCCGATCTTATCGACTTCATCAATATAGATAATGCCCGTCTGAGTCCGCCCTACGTCTCCTTCAGCCGCCTGCAGCAGCTTGAGGATAATGTTTTCGACATCCTCACCAACATAGCCTGCCTCGGTCAAGGTGGTAGCGTCCACAATGGCAAAGGGCACATCCAGCATCTTTGCCAAGGTTTGCGCCAGCAAAGTCTTGCCGGTACCTGTCGGGCCAATCAGCAGGATATTCGACTTGGTCAGCTCGATTCCATCGCTGGTTCGCTGGCGGTTCATGTAGATCCGCTTGTAGTGGTTGTAGACGGCGACGGCCAGCTTCTTCTTGGTTACTTCCTGCCCGATGACGTACTCATCCAGGAAGGTCTTTACCTCCTGGGGCTTGGGAAGCTGGTTGGGACTCTGTGTTGGAGGAGTGGCCGTGCGGTCATCCTCGAGAATGGAATTACAAACTGCTACGCACTCGTCGCAAATGTAAGCTCTGGGATAATCGCTAGGGGATGAAATCAGCTTGGCTACAGCATCCTGGGACTTGTGGCAGAACGAACAGCGAAGGATCTCGTCGGTGCCCGACCTATTTTTCACTCGGCTTTACTCCTGATTGATCGCCCCGGCTTCCCTGCCATTGTACCGCCACCGGGAAGCCGTTCCCCTCCCGACCGGCGGCCGGCCGATCATACCTCTATCTCGTCTTGTAGATGATATCGTCGATGATTCCGTATTCTTTCCCCTGCTGGGCGTTCATGATGAAGTCGCGCTCAACGTCCTTTTCGACCTTGTCCAGCTTCTGGCCGGTATGCTTGGCGAGTAACTGGTTTGTTATCTCTCGCATGCGCAAGATTTCTCTAGCATGAATATCAATGTCGGTTGCCTGGCCCGACAGACCGCCCATGGAGGGCTGGTGGATCAGGATGCGGGAGTTAGGTAGTGCCAGCCTTTTTTTGCCTTCGCCAGAAGCCAGCAGCAGCGCTGCCATGCTGGCAGCCTGACCGATGCAGATAGTTACGACGTCATTTTTGACGTACTGCATGGTGTCATAAATAGCCATTCCCGCCGTGATCGAGCCGCCGGGTGAATTGATGTACAGCTGTATGTCCTTTTCCGGGTCTTCCTGGGATAGGAACAACATCTGGGCGATGACCAGGTTCGCCACATTGTCGTCTATCGGGGTTCCAATGAAGATAATATTGTCCCGCAACAGGCGCGAGTAGATGTCGTAGGCGCGCTCGCCTCGACCGGTCTGCTCAATGACCATCGGTACCAGCATGGCTTGTGGTCCTTTCACGTAACCTTTCACACTGCCGCCGGGCCAACCTTAACCATCGCGGGGGAGAACGTGCGAAAGTTCCGCCTCAGGCGGACTGATGATACAAAAAGTTGAGGGTCTTCTCGTTGCGGATTCTGGATTTAATCCTATCGAGCGCCCCATCTCGTGTCAAACGCGCGCGAATCGCCTCGGGCGTCTGCTTGGACTGCCGCGCAAGCGCCTCGATCTCGCGATTGACTTCCTCGTCACCAACTTCGATTTTCTCCGCGTCGGCTATCTTATCCAGCAGAAGGGAAGCCTTAACCTCCTGAATCGCCTGCTCGCGCTGGCCCGCACGCAGCCGGTTAAGGTCTACCTTCTTCATATCTTCGGCGCGCATGCCCTGAGCAGCCAAGGCTCTGAGCCCGCGTTCGACTCGGACGTCAATCTGATGCTCTACCAGAGCCTCGGGGACGGGGAAGTCATGCCGCTTGACCAGTTCAGCCACCAGTTTCTCCTTGGCATCATGCTCTGCACGGTGTTTCTTCTCTGCCTCGGTGCCCTCGCGAATCCTCGCTCTTACATCCTCGATTCCGGTGAATTCGGCTCCCAGCTCCTTAGCGAAGTCGTCATTGAGTTCCGGCAAGCTCTTCTGTTTGATGGAGTGGATCTTCACCGCGTAAGTGAAGGTGTGCCCAGCCAATCGCTGATCGGAATAATCCTCAGGATAGCGAACCTCAAATGTCTTTTCGTCCCCTGCCGATGCCCCACGGAGATTGTCATTGAACTCCTGCATCGTGTTCTTACCGCCGATTTCGACCAGGATTTCATCCATGTGGACCGGCTTGCCTTCACCCTCCTTCGGTTGCCCATCGAGCGAGATCTGGGCGAAGTCTCCATCGGCCAGAGGACGGCCTTCGACCGGGGTGAAAGTGGCGTGTTGCTCGCGCAAGCTGTCGAGGGTCTGATCCACTTCCTCGTCGGTGACCGTAATTTCCGGCTTCTCGGCGCGAAGTTCCTGGTAGCCCTCGAGGGTAATCATGGGCATCACTTCAAAGCTGGCCTTGAACCGAAGGGGCTCGCCCTCATGGATGTGCAGATCGCTAACCCGAGGCTGAGAAACCGGGATTAATCCTTGCTTTTCCGCTTCCTGGCGGAAATGGCGGGGAACTAGCGCTTCCACGACTTCGCTCTTGATATCTTGCGAAAAACGTTGGCGAATAATCGATGCCGGCACGTGTCCACGGCGGAAGCCCGGAAGGCGGGCCACCTTTTGATACTTCTGAATCAGCGATTCGGTGGCGCGTCCTACTTCGTCGGCGGGAACTTCGACCTGAATTTCCCGCTTGGTAGTGTCGGTTTCAGGAGGGCTCACTTTTGCCTTTCGCCACAGGAATCAACACTCCTGCGACCGGCAGCGGGGCACATCGCCCCGAGCCGTAGATTTAGTGTAAAGATAGATAAGAGGAAGCGTCAATTGGGGTGATTCGCCAGGCTTCCGTCGCCGGAAAACATAACCGTCGGGACTCCCGGCTCCACGCTCCAGGGCTGAACGTCTTCTCTATTCGGATTGGTCATAAGTTCGCTAGCTGAGGAGGTTTCAGTGGGTTCGCCAACGCCTGTCGACCAACGATCGACTACCGATTGCCTTGAGAGCCTTTATCAAGAAGTTATAGCTTGCAATCGCTGCCCCCGCCTCGTCGCCTATCGCAAAAGAGTGGCACGGGAGAAGCGGCGGGCGTACATGGATTGGGAATACTGGGGAAAGCCGGTACCCGGTTTCGGCGACTCCAACGCGCGCGTGCTGATTCTGGGTTTGGCTCCCGGCGCACATGGCTCCAACCGCACCGGTCGGCCATTTACCGGAGATTCCTCTGGATATTTCCTGTATCCGATCCTGTACCGGACCGGCTTCTCCAATCAACCAGTGGCTACTCATCAGGGCGATGGCCTTGAACTGAAGGACGCCTATATCACGGCCGCCGTCCGCTGCGCCCCGCCGGACAATAAGCCGAGCCCGCAAGAGATCGCCAATTGTGCTCCGTTCCTACAGCGAGAAATTGCTGCCCTGAAGAATCTAAAGGTAGTGGTTGCGCTGGGACGAATCGGTTTCGATGCCTACCTAAGTTATCTCAAAAGACAAGGGCTGCTGAAGACCAAGGCTCCCTACGTGTTCCGCCACGGGGCGAAGTACAAAATGCCCGACGGCAGAGTGCTACTAGCGTCTTACCATCCTTCGAACCAGAACACGCAGACGGGTAAGCTGACCCGCAAGATGTTCACGGAGATTTTTCGGACAGCTGGCAGGTTAGTGGAGCGGGTCGAGTAACGGCAGCAGAGAGGGCTAGGACACTCGCCCGACCGGCGAGATGACGGAGCTAGGTTCGAAAACCAACAAATACGGGTTCAGGTTCGAGTTGGATGCCCCACGCTTCCTTGACACGTTGCTGAATCTCATCTTTCAGGGCGATGATGTCGGCCGCCTTAGCTCCTCCCCGGTTTACGATTGCCAAGGCGTGCTTTCGCGAAATCCCTACCGCCCCGCGGCTATAGCCCTTCGGAAAACCCGAATTTTCCACCAACCAGGCTGCCGAGACTTTTCGATAGGCATTCAGGGCGGGATAACTGGGAATTTCGAGGCCGCGTTCTTGGGCGCGCTTGTGTAGGGATTCATATTCGGCAGCGGAGGGTACGGGATTCTTGAAGAATGATCCGGCGCTACGGCAATCTTCATCGCCCGGGGTAATCAGCATGGCTTTGCTGGCGCGGATCTGACGCACGGCTTCGCGAGTCGCGGCCAGGGTCGGCGACTCGTCCCGGCCCGCGAAGTAGCGTTTCAGGTCGGCGTAATCTATGTACGGCTGGCCGCCTTCCTTCAGCGAAAAATCAACACGCAGGACGATAAAACGCCCATGTTCGCTGCGGTTGAAAATACTCGTACGATAACGAAAGCCGCATGCCTCATTACAGAGTTCGCGAATCTGGTTGTCGCGCGTATCGAGAACCTGAACCGAGTCGATCACCTGGGCGACTTCCTGGCCGTACGCGCCGACATTCTGTACGGGAGTTCCTCCCACGCTGCCGGGAATGCCGCTGAGACACTCGACTCCGGCGCAGTTCTGGCTGACTCCGCAAGCCACGAACTTGTCCCATTCTTCGCCGGCGCCT
Source organism: Terriglobales bacterium (assembly GCA_051986135.1). Lineage (GTDB taxonomy): Bacteria > Acidobacteriota > Terriglobia > Terriglobales > Acidobacteriaceae > Gp1-AA122. The sequence continues at coordinate 5,584 of JBPYDQ010000821.1, forward strand.
ACCTCAAAAATTTCCGTTCCGGAGCGGCGCTCGATGCCCCTGATTCCGATTCGTAGAACGAGTCCGGGAAAGCCCGAGTCCGATACAACGAGATTGCTTCCGCCGCCCAGGACGAACAAGGGCAAGTCCTTCTTGCCAGCGAAGGCGACACTCTCCCTCACCGCTTCGATGCTGCTCGCTTCGGCGAAATATCGCGCCCGCCCACCCACCTGCAAGGTGGTCAGCGGACCCAGGAGAACATTTTCACGCAACCGCATGCGCGTTCAGTATATAGGCCGGGACTGTGGCCCTCGCAGTCATTCGCGGACCCGAAATTGAGGCAGAGTCTTCCAAGCTATTCTCCAATTCCCAGCCCTCTGCCGTTTTCCCACGATTTAAGGTATAAAGAAACATTCAAGAGGAGGACGCATGTATCCGGAACTCATGATTGCTCCCATGCGCGCAGAGCTAACGCGTCTGGGGATCAAGGAAGCACGCACGCCATCGGAGGTGGATAGCGCGGTGGTCGCGCCCGGCAGCACGATGGTCATTGTGAACTCGGTTTGCGGATGTGCCGCCGGTCGCATGCGTCCGGCGGTTCGCATGGCCCTCGAACATGGGACCAAACCGGACCACATGATTACCGTATTCGCGGGACAGGATCAGGAAGCTACCGAACAGGCGCGCTCTTATTTTCGGGGCTACCCACCGTCCTCGCCTTCGATCGGATTGCTACGCGATGGGCACCTTGTCTACCTGATGCAGCGTAGTGATATCGAGCATCGCGAAGCAGTGGACATTGCCGGCGAGCTCAAAGGAGCGTTCGACAAATTCTGCGGGAAGCCGGACGGCTCACCCCAATCGATGGCCGCCAACCGCAGCTAAGGAGTGACGCCAACCGGTCTTGATAGGCGAAATGCCTTGATCGCAACGTTGTTTGGCTGCAATCCCACCTGAGTGATGGTCAGCAGACCGTACTCTCCCGGTTCCAGCTTCGTCGGATTGCGTCTTTCGACCACAGCCACATTGCCCGAACCAGAATTCACAACCAGCAGATAGTTCTCCGACGCGGAAAGGGCCAGCGCATCGGGACGGCTTCCAACCGGAAGCGTGGCAATGACCTTGCCATTATCGATGTCATAGACGGCGATGGTGTCAGACGCAAAATTGGAAACGTAAAGACGAGAACTGTCGGCGGTTACTAGTCCGCGCGCCGGGTGCTTTCCGATGAGATAAGTGCTGCCGACTTCATTGGTGCTCGTCTCGATCATAGAGATGTTGTCGGAGTCGAAGTTCGAAACCGCCAGCTCCCCGCCGTCGGGCTTTAAAGCAAGATTGACTGGCGTCTCACCCACGTCGAGTAGAGCGAGAAGCTTCGATTCCTTTAGGTCAACGGCTGCGACCTGGCCCGAGCTGGGACAGGTGATAAAAGCCTTGCTGCTGTCAGGAAGGATGGCGATGTCTGCCGGTTGCTTGCATACCGGGACGGTGGCGCGAATGCGCAGCCCGGCCGTATCCATTATGGAGATCGTGTCGTCGCCGCGATTGCTGATAACCGCGCTCGCGCCATCCGGAGATACGCGCGCCAAGCCGGGAGAGGCTCCTACGCGGATGTTGCCCAGGACCCGCCGCCGGTCAAGATCGATAACCGAAACATTACGGGAACCCGAGTTTGCCACATAAGCACGGCGGCCATCGGAAGAAACATCGATAAAGTAGGGACGGCCGTGCACGCCGATGGTCGCGACCACCTCATTTTTCTCGGTATCGATAATGCTGATGTTATTGGAGTCGGTGTTGACGACATAGATCTCGTTTTTCTTGCCATTGGCGGTGACACCGGTGGGATTCAGGCCTACCTGAATCGTCCGGATCACGTTGAAGCGGGGCAGGGGTCGAGGCGTCATATCAATGACGCTGACCGTGTTGCTTTTTCCATTGGTGACATAGGCATATTCGCGGTAGAGCGGGCCGTAATCGGGAAGAGTGCGCGGCCGCAGATACCACCACAGCAGCCCTCCGAGGAGCGGGAGGAACACGGCAAGTAGAAGAACCTTTCTCAACTTAGTCGGCGGTGGGTTGAACTCCGGCGCACGCCCGGCCTCGAGGCACGGCAGGGGCTTGCGTGCACGGAATCGTGCGGTTGACGACTGTAGCGATCTGACGTATTTGCGCCATCAGATCGTCGAATTGCTCCGGATAGAGCGACTGGACGCCATCGGAAAGAGCTCGGTCGGGATCGGGATGAACTTCAACAATGAGCCCGTCGGCTCCAACGGCGATGGCTGCTCGAGAGAGAGGTGTCACCTTGTTGCGCTTGCCGGTTCCGTGACTGGGATCAACGATGATGGGAAGATGACTAAGGCGCTGCACCGCCGGAACAATGCTCAAATCCAGTGTATTGCGCGTGTGATCGGCAAATGTGCGAACGCCACGCTCACACAAAATCACATCATAATTGCCCTCGCTCATAACGTATTCGGCTGCCATCAGGAATTCTTCCAAAGTTGCAGACATGCCGCGTTTCACCATTACAGGTCTTTTCGTCCGGCCAGCGCGCTTGAGCAAGGAAAAATTCTGCATGTTGCGGGCGCCAATCTGGATTACGTCGGCGTATTGTTCGACAAGGTCGAGCGACTCGTTATCAACCGCCTCGGTCACGATCTTGAGCCCGAACTTTTCGCGCACCTCGGCCATAACTTCGAGAGCTTCTTCGCCCAGCCCCTGGAAGGAGTAGGGTGAAGTCCTTGGTTTGTAGGCGCCTCCACGAAAGAACTGTGCGCCGGCACGCGCGACGCGTTCTGCCACCGAAAATGCCTGCTCGCGACTCTCGATGGCACAGGGACCCGCAATAATGGCCAGGTTCTGTCCGCCGAAGGTCGCGCCAGTCCCGGGGAAGGCGATCACCGTGTTTTCTTCTTTCACATCCCGGCTGACTAGTTTGTAGGGCTTGCTGACGCGGATCACTTCCTGCACGCCCGGCATTTCTTCCAGGGTGCCAGGCTCGACCTCGCCACGGTTCCCGGTGATACCGATGGCCGTGCGTTGCGCTCCAGGTATGGAGTGGGCTCGGTAGCCGAGCGACTCGATTTTCTTGCACACGGCACGCACCTGTTCCTCATTGGCGTGCGCCTGCATGACGACCAGCATGACCTCACCTCGGGAAACAGCCAGTTTATCGCTCTCCCTGCATGCCCGGCAAACATCGGGTTTGCGGGTGGATCGGGGGGGCCTGGCCGATGACGGAATGCCATCCGCTGCGCTTGCCCCGAACAAGCGTAGCTTTGTTCCCCGGGGGAGCGGCCGCCGCGTCATGCCTACGCAGTCACTTATACTGCTTCTATGTCCCGCTCGCTGGCCCAGGAGCACGATATTCTCAGAGGCCCGGCGCCGAAACGCCGGCCCCGCCTGACCTCCCGCCGCATTGGCATCCACACCTCGATTGCTGGCGGAGTCGAGAAAGCTGCCGAGCGAGCGTACCGCCTGGGCTGCAATGCATTTCAGATCTTCTCGACCAGCCCCCGGCAGTGGCAACCCTACCTCCTGAGCCGGCCGCAATGCCTGGAGATGCGGCGGCTGCGCGAGAAATATGACTTGAAGCCCCTGGTCATCCATTCCAACTACCTGATCAATTTGGCGAGCGCGACGGAAGAGTTTCTGGCCAAATCGATCCATGCCTTTCGCGGCGAACTCGAGCGGGGGCTGGAGCTTGGTGCGGAATACCTGGTATTGCATCCCGGATCATTCCGCGATTCCAGTCGAGAAGAGGGCCTGAGGCGGGTCGCGGCTTCGATCGCCGTTGCTTCGCGTGAATTAGATCTGGGAAAGGGCGGCCTCACCCTACTCATAGAGAACACCGCCGGAGCCGAGTTCTCCCTGGGCGGCAGCTTCGAGCAGGTTGCGGAGATGCTCGACCTGCTACGCGATCGAGTGCCGGTAGCCGCGTGTATCGACACATGTCACGTTCACGTTTCCGGCTACGATCTGGTAAGCGCGCCCGGCATCGAGAAGACCCTGGGGCAGTTAGAGTCAAGTGTGGGCCTTAAGAATGTCCGCGTCTGGCACTGCAATGACGCCAAGGCCGAACGCGGATCGAAACTTGACCGACACCAGCATATTGGCAAAGGCTCCATCGGTATCGAACCGTTTCGCCGGCTGCTGAATGATAAGCGGCTCAGCCACGCAGCTTTCATCGCCGAGACCCCGATAGACCAGCCGGGTGATGATGGGAAGAATGTGCGCGCCTTAAAAGAACTGGTTGCCCTGTAGAAAACCTTGCTCCGAACCTCTGTTCTGGTTGGCCGGAACCCCTGTTCGCCGAGAGAGAGACGTAGCAAGCTAGGCCTCTACGGTAAAATTGAGTTTCAGCTATGCCCCGGGAAACCCAGGAGAATAAGACGGCTCGTGACGAGCGTTACGATGCGCCCAGCGTCGAGACGAAGTGGTTCGAGCGCTGGCAGCAGGCTCCGGAGCTCTACAGGGCAGAACCGAGCTCCCATAAACCCAAGTATTACGTTCTCGAAATGTTGCCTTATCCCTCCGGGGCGCTGCACATGGGGCACGTCCGCAACTATTCGATCGGTGACGCACTCGCCCGCTACATGTGGATGAACGGTTACAACGTACTTCATCCCATGGGATGGGATTCATTCGGTCTCCCTGCGGAGAATGCGGCCATATCCAACAACACCCCCCCGCGCGAGTGGACCCTGCACAACATTTCCAACATGAAGGCGCAAATGCGGCGTCTTGGGTTTGCTTACGATTGGTCGCGTGAGGTTACGACCTGCTTTCCGGACTACTATCGCTGGAATCAGTGGTTCTTCCTAAAGATGTACGAGCGCGGGCTGGCCTATCGCAAGAAGAGCAAGGTCAACTGGTGCCCTAAGTGCGCCACGGTTTTGGCCAATGAGCAAGTGGCGGGCGGTTTTTGCTGGCGGCACGAGGATACGCCAGTCGAGCAGCGTGACCTGGAACAGTGGTTTCTCCGCATCACCGATTATGCAGAGGAGTTGCTGCGCGATTTAGACAAACTGGAGGGCTGGCCGGAAAAAGTGCGCATCATGCAGCGCAACTGGATCGGACGCAGCGAAGGTGCGCTGGTTGACTTCAAGCTCGAGTCGCCATCGGAACAGGCCGACTCGAAGATTGCCGTGTTTACCACCCGCGTGGACACTATTTTCGGTGCGACCTCGGTCGAGTTGGCTCCCGAACATCCCCTGGTCTCTCGCCTGACCAGCGACAATCCAAAGCTGCGCGCGCAAGTCGATCAGATGATGGCCGAGCAGCGCAGAGCCAAAGAAGTGGGCGACATCGGCGAAATCGAGAAACACGGCGTCGACACCGGGCGGTTGGCTGTCAATCCGTACAACGGCGAGAAGGTACCCATCTGGGTGGCCAATTACATCCTTATGGATTACGGCACGGGCGCCATCATGTCCGTGCCCGGTCACGACGAGCGGGATCACGATTTTGCCAAAAAGTACGGCTTGGAAATCCGGCAGGTCATCGCTCCGCCGCCGGGCAGCAGCACAGCCCAGGGTGAAGTGGATGTCGAGAAGGCAGCCTTCACAACAACCGACGGCGTGCTGATCAACTCCGGGTCCTTCACCGGGTTGGGCTGTGAAGAGGCGATCGGCAAAATGTCGGAATACGCGCGGCAGCATGGCTTTGGCAAGCCGACCGTCACCTATCGCCTGAAAGATTGGGGAATTTCACGGCAACGTTATTGGGGCACCCCCATTCCCATGCTTTACTGCAAAAAGGACGGAATTGTCCCTGTCCCGGAAAAGGACTTGCCGGTCCTTTTGCCGGAGAACATCGAGATCACGCTGAGTGGTGGGTCTCCGTTGGCGAAAGTCCCGGAATTTCTTAATACCATGTGCCCGCAATGTGGCGGCCCAGCGTTGCGCGAAACCGACACCATGGATACGTTTGTCGATTCCTCCTGGTATTTCTACCGCTACACCGATCCGCGTAACGATCGTGCTCCCTTCGACAGCCAGATCGCGGACTACTGGTTCGGAAGCGCCGGCATCGATCAGTACATTGGCGGCGTCGAGCACGCCATCCTGCACTTGATTTATGCGCGCTTCTGGACAAAGGTGATGCGCGACCTGGGCCTAATCAAGAACGATGAGCCCATCGAACGCCTCTTTACCCAGGGTATGGTGATCAAGGATGGCGCGAAGATGTCGAAGAGTTTGGGCAATGTGGTCACGCCTGACACGATGGTGGCGCGTTATGGTGCCGATGCCGCCCGCCTCTACAGCTTGTTTGCGGCGCCTCCGGATCGTGACCTCGATTGGCAGGATTCCGGCATCGAAGGCATCCAGCGTTTTCTAAGCCGCGTGTACAGATTCTTCCGACGAAACATGTCGCCGGAAAGTCAGAAGGCAGAGAGCTCCGATGGAACCGGATTATCGGCGGAGGCCAGACAAATCCAGCGCAAGCTCCATCAGACGATCAAGCGGGTGAGTGACGACTTTGAGGGCCGCTGGCACTTCAACACTTGTATCGCCGCCATCATGGAACTGGTAAATGAGCTGTATGGCGTCGAAGACCGAATCCAAAACGTGCCCGCGGCGTTGCTGGTAGAGGTTCAGAAAAACCTGGTGCTGCTGTTGGCCCCCTTCGCTCCCTACTTAGCCCATGAACTCTGGGAGATGCTCGGGGAGAAGGGAACGCTGTTGCGGGCGCGCTGGCCGCAGTACGACCCCGAACTGGCCAAAGAAGAAGAGATCGAAATTCCGGTCCAGATGAATGGGAAGCTGCGCGGAAGGATAACCGTCCCTGCCGATGCCAGCCAAGAACTGGTGCGCGAACGCACATTAGCCGATGAAAAGGTCAAGACTGCCATCCGAGGCAGAGAGATTGTGAAAGTGATTATCGTGCCCGGCAAGTTGGTGAATCTGGTGGTTCAATAGCTTCTCGGGCCAAGACCGTCATATTTACCCCGGTAGCGGGAGAGCTTCGGTCGTCAGTGACAAACCCAGGCGGTGGCTGGCCTACGCGCCATGGGACTCCGGGGCGAGCAATTTTTCGATTGGCGTCGAGTGGTTCAGAGCGTCTGGGGATGCCTTTCGTAGCATCCTGTCATTCGGTTCCAGTTCCGAATGGGATGGTGGTAAACCGTGCTGCTCGCGACTTTCCCGACTCCCGGCGGACATGAAGGTTGCGCGTCGTCCTCTTCGAGTTCATCATGCGCTCGATTCCTAGCGGTATGGAAGAGTTCGGCGGTCCCCCACCCGACCGCTTACCCCGGCGCTGCCCCAAAAAAAGGGCGCTGAACGCCCCGCCTTTGACTCCAGTTGACTTTTTGCCGCCGCTACCTGCCAGGCGCATACGGCGCAAACAATAGGACCTCCTTGCGATTCCCGAAATCCAATTCTTCAAGGCGTTGCTGGTTGGTGGTGGTTTTCCGCGTCATGACTTCGTCGGCCTCAGCTGGTTTGTCTTTCTCGACCACTCGGCCGGTGGTGGACAAGAGCGTTCTGCCATTCTCGAGGAAGTCGATGGAAACAGCCGGACCCGTGCCCTTCCATTCCACCTTGTAGTTCCCCGGTCGCAGTTGCGCGGAGCCAACCTGAACCGCCTCGTCCAACTTCAGATT
>JBPYDQ010000822.1:0-4070 GCA_051986135.1 Terriglobales bacterium
GCGTGCACGCCTTCAGTTACATTCTGGCTTTCTCGCGCCGCCAGTACGTCCGGTTTGTGGAGACACAGGATTTTGCCACCACCATCCGCGAGCACGTGCGCGCGTTTGAATTTCTCGGTGGCCTGGCCGCCTAATCGCGACCTCGCGATTAGGCGGCTAATCGTAAGGAGTCCGTAATGCGGAGGAAGTGTTTCTTGAGCAATAAACACGGTCTTCGCGGGATTATCATCTCGTCATAATGGGACGTGTGTGACTCTGGGTTCGCGACCTTGAGGCACACATGTCAAATCAATCTTCCAGTCACGAGACGTTGCTCTCAAGACTGAGCGATCATCTGCACAATCAACGGTACGCTGCGGCGACGGCCCGTCGATGCCTGGCGGTAACACGTCAGTTCCTGCGCTGTCTCGGCAAGCAGCAGGTTGAGGTCCACGCGGCGAACCTAGCGAACGTCGAGCACTATCTGCAGCACGCACGGCGGAAGTACCGTCGACGGCACGGTCATTCACCTGCCTACAAAGGCTGGCGATGCTTACACACCAATGGCATTCACATGCTACTGCGCCTGGTTCAAGGCCAGTGGCCGCCACCCACAACGCCGACCACGCCCACCGAAATGTTCCAACGGGACCTCTGCGGAGAGTACTCCCGGTGGATGACCGATTTCAGCGGTCTCGCGCCGGATACGGTGCGTGAGCGCTGTGCCGAAGCATCCCGATTTCTGCACTGGCTGGGAGAGCTGGCATCGTACGAGGACCTGGCCATCCTCAGCGTTGCCGATGTAGATGCCTACACAAAGGAACGGGCACGCTCGCTGAGTAGGCGCTCGATTAAATTGGCGGCCACGAACATACGAAGCTTCTTGCGTTGGTTGCACACGGCCGATCATATGCCTCGCGATCTCTCAACGGCTATGATTGCTCCCTCACTCTACGCGTTCGAAGGCATTCCAAGTGCGATTCGAGCCGAGGATTTGAGAAAGATCCTGAGCGTGGCGCAAGAGGATTTCACGCCAAAAGGGATACGGGATTACGCGATCCTAATGCTGCTTTCGAAGTACGGGGTACGGGCCGGGGAGATCACGAACCTTCGTCTGGATGACGTGGATTGGCGCAAAGAGATCATCCGGATTCGGCATAGCAAGACGGGCCTCATATCCTATCTGCCTTTGTTGGCCGATGTCGGAGAGGCAATCCTGCGATATTTGCAGAAGTCGCGGCCCAAAACCTCTTTACGTGAGATCTTCATTCGGAATCGCGCCCCCTATAGAGCGTTCAAGGGTGGTTCAAGCCTATATGGGCTGGTCCGTTGCCGGATCGAAGCTGCCGGTGTGATCACCAAAGGCAAACGCGGTCCTCATGCTTTTCGACATGCACGAGCGGTGAGCCTGCTGCGCGGAGCCGTGCCAGTAAAAGAAATCGGCGATCTTCTGGGCCATCAATCAGCAGATTCAACGTTGGCGTATCTGAAATTGGCGACTGAGGACCTACGTACAGTGGCCATGGAGATTCCGAGGGAGGCGAAATTGTGACAATCACAATCGCATCGAAGCGGGCAGTCAACCCAGAGAACTATGTTCAGCAACTGCGTTTGCACAGTCCGATTGCCGTCAGGGTTTACCGCTCTATCCTGAACGGATTCCATCGTTTCGCCGCCGAGCGTGCAGGAAATAATTCGATATCACAGGGAACGGTTCAGCAGTGGCTCAACGATCGAAGTCGGGTATGGCCCCTGCACATGGTCATGCACCGTGCCTGCGTGGTGGACCGATTCCTAGATTGGAAGGTAGCCAGGGGTGCACTCGCAACCAATCCATTCGCCGAGTTGAGAAAGAAATATGGACAGCGAACGACCAAACCGGTGGTCCAGGCGCTGTTGAGTCCAGATTTTGAGACCGCCCTGGATGCACTACGGCCGGCTCCACGCTTCGCCAGTTTTCTCGGCCCGGTAATGCGCGAGCATGTGGCCCTCATGCAATCGCTGGGATATCGCTACAAGACCGAGGAAGAGCGGTTGCTCCGGCTGGACCGATTCCTGCAGCATCGGCCGGATCTTTCTGATCATCCCTTGAAAACCTTGATTCGAGAGTGGGCAAACACACGCTCCACTCCGCAGCAGATGCTGGAGTGCCACGAGACAGGAAGATTGCTTTCCAGGGCGCTGTCTCGCGTCGATTCAACTGTCGAGACGATTGTTTGGGACAAGCGCATTATTCAGGAAGCGCACCAACGGTACCGCAGACCGCATATCTTTAGCGATCAGGAGTTTCTCTGTCTGCTGGAGACAGCGCTCCACTTTCCGTCTCCGCTATCACCTCTGCGGCCCAAGACGCTCCATATGATGCTGGTGCTCGCTTATTGCGCTGGTCTTCGTATTGGCGAGATCCTGCGTTTGAATGTGGACGATTTTAGTTTCGACGATCAGACTATCGAGGTCCGCGGCACCAAATTCTTCAAATCGCGCCGGCTCCCGCTCTCAGCCAGCGTCGCTGCGGCGCTGCAGTTATACCTCGATGTTCGCAAAGAGGCGGGGGCTCCCACCGCGCCTGACAGCGCCCTGTTCTGGCATCAGCGCAGAACAGGCCGATACGCGCGCGTGACGGCGGAGCAATTGCTGTCGGGCGTTCTGCGGCGCGCGGGGCTCAAACCCGAGCCAGGACGTAAGGGGCCTCGCATTCATGACCTGAGGCATGCCTTTGTGGTGAACCGGATGCTCGCCTGGTATCGGGAAGGCACTAATCCCCAATCGCGTCTTGTTTACTTGGCTACCTATCTCGGCCACAAGGACATCAACTCGACCCTGGTGTATCTCACCATCACCCAGGAACTGTTGCAAAGTGCCAGTAAGCGATTCCGAGCGCGGAGTGCGCAGGTCCTAAGACCTTCGCCAGGAGAAGAAAACACATGAAGCCAACTCCCTTTCCTCAACTACTCCATGCCTTCTTTCATGACTGGCTGGTGCAGCAGCGAAACGTTTCGCACCATACCGTGATGTCCTACCGAGATAGCTGGAGGCTATTTCTGCGATTCGTGGCTGCCATGAAGAAGAAATCTGTGGCTAAGATCTGTCTGAGCGACCTTACAGCAGGAGAGATCCTCGCGTTTCTCGAAGATATTGAGCAGGTACGCAAGTCCTCGCTTGGAACACGGAACTGCCGACTGGCGGCGTTGCACAGTTTCTTCAGTTTCATGGCTGATCGCGAACCCTTGGCCGCAGCGCAGTGTGCCGCAGTCCTGCGTATTCCTACAAAACAAGCACTGAAACGGGAGATCCCTGACCTGGACGAGGAGGAGATCACCGCGATTCTGGCCCAGCCGGATCGCTCAAAGATCGAAGGCCAACGCGATCACGTTCTATTGGCGTTTCTATTTAACACGGGTGCCCGCATTCAGGAGGCATTGAACGTTACCCCCAAAGCGCTTCGCTTGGAGTCGCCGTTCCACGTTCGGCTGTTCGGCAAAGGGCGAAAAGAAAGAACCTGCCCGCTGTGGCCGGAAACGGTGGAACTGCTGAAGGCTCTTTTGAAACGGAAACCTCGGGGAGAAGATGAGCCAATCTTCGTGAACCGCTACGGCGATCCTTTGGGAGCTTCTGGCATTCGCTTCAAGTTAAAACAATACGTGGCCGCTGCTGCCAAGAAGGTTCCCGCCTTGATTGGCAAACGAGTCTCTCCCCATAGATTTCGACATTCCACCGCAGTTTCCCTTGTCGCCGCCGGCGTCGATGTTACCGTGATTCGGAGCTGGCTGGGGCATGAAAGCCTGGACACGACGAATGTCTACGCGCGAGCCAATCTGGAAACGAAACGCAAAGCTCTGGAGAAAGTAGATCCTTCCGTACGACCGGACAAACCGCCGCGCTGGAAACGCGAGGCGAAACTGCTGGAGTGGCTGGATTCGCTCTGAGCGGAAACGCGTCCAAATTATCGCGAGCTAGGGATGGTGCATGAGCAGCCAAGACAAAGGGCCGCGCCATTCTCCTCCGCATTACGGCCTCCTTACGATGAGCAGCCTAATCGCGAGCTCGCGATTAGGCTGCCAGGCCACCGAGAAATTCAAATGCGCGCACGT
>JBPYDQ010000823.1:0-9023 GCA_051986135.1 Terriglobales bacterium
CAGCCATGAATTCAAGGGCGCGGCCGATGTACGCTTTCAGCTGCTTGCGATGCACGACGGCATCAAGCATGCCATGTTCCAGAAGGAACTCGCTACGCTGGAAACCCTGGGGCAACTTTTGCCGAATGGTTTGCTCAATGACACGCGGGCCGGCGAATCCAATTAACGCGCCCGGTTCGGCGATATTCAGGTCTCCTAACATGGCGTAGGAGGCCGTCACCCCACCGGTGGTGGGATCGGTCAGTACGGAAATGTAGGGCAGTTTTTCTTCATCCAAGCGGGCCAGGGCGGCAGAAATTTTTGCCAACTGCATAAGGCTGACCACTCCTTCCATCATGCGCGCTCCTCCCGAGGCCGAAACTATGATGATCGGATTCCGCATATCTGCGGCGCGTTCGATAGCGCGGGTGATAGCCTCCCCGACGACTGCACCCATGCTTCCGGCGATAAACGAATATTCCATCGAGCTCACGATCACCGGCCGGCCATGGATCTTGCCGCGAGCGTTAATGACCGCGTCCTTCAGCCCAGTATCCTCTTGCGCCCGCTTCAGGCGCGATGCATAAGGCTTCAGGTCCACAAACTGCAGCGGGTCGGTGGAGGACAAGCCTGCATCATCCACTTCATACTGATTGTCGTCGAGAAGTTGTGCCAGCCGTGCGCGCGCATCGATGCGGAAATGGCGATCGCACTTCGGACAGACGTTGAGATTCTCCTCCAAATCTTTCTTCCAGATGATCTGACGGCAGCCGTCGCATTTGACCCATAGACCCTCCGTGCGAACCTTCTTCTCGCCCGAAGTGTCCAGCTCACCAGATTGACGCTTAAACCAAGTCATAGCAGATGTCTATGTATCTATTTACAGCCTAATTTGTAATTCAAAACCTAACCGAGGTGCTGGGTTTCTACTCCCGCACAAATTACAATCAGTACTCGATTCCCCTTTGCGCCATTACGCCTTTCTCATATGCATGCTTCACCTGACGCATTTCAGTAACCGTATCGGCAAGATTGACAATTGTCGGATGGGCGTTGCGACCAGTCAAGATAACATGCACCAGGTCGGGCTTGTTTTTCAGGCTTTCCACCACCTTGGCCGGATCCAGCATTCCATAGCTGATCGCGTAATTAATTTCGTCGAGAATCACAAGATCCCATTGAGCGGAATGGATAGCGGCGTGCGCGTCCGACCAGGCCTCTTCGACCAGGCGCACGTCCTCGGGATCTGGCTTCTCGGTTCCGACTTTCACGAAGCCCCGGCCCATCTGCTTCATGATGAACTTATCGCCAAAACTCTTGACTGCATCCAGTTCGCCGTAATGCCATGAACCCTTGAGAAACTGCAGCATCAAAACGCGCATCCCTTGTCCAACGGCGCGCAGGGCGGTTCCCATGGCGGCGGTGGTTTTCCCCTTACCCGGCCCGGTATTGACGATGATTAGTCCGCGGCGTACGTCGGCCATAGGCTCTGACCGATTGTATCTGGTTGATAGTCCGGGGGAGCAAGGGAGAGGGTCTATCCTGTATCGGGCGGAATGTTGGGGGGGAGGGCTGTCGGGCCATCCGGCACATACCTAGGATTTTGGCCGATCTGGGTGCGCGGTGCCGGAAGGATCTTCTTTGTCCTCCAAGCAGCCGTGCGGCCACGCGCAAGGCCTCGATTTCGTCCTTAACTCTCTGTAGTTCAACTCTCTGTAGTTCGTCTTCTTTCGGCTGGAGCACTTGGCCAGCACGTTTCATAGCTGCTCTCAATCATCTAACCCAAGCGATGAAGCTTTGCTGGCCAGATCAGGCTACAGCCGGGTGGTGTTCGTGACCGTATAGCGAGGTAACCGGGTTTTTGGGGGGAAAGTTGATCAGTGCTTCAAGTGGTAGGGATGGCCCTTGAGGATAGTGAAAGCTCGATAGAGCTGCTCGAGTAGAACTACCCTGGCCAACTCGTGCGCCAAAGTCATTTTTCCCAGCGAAAGCACAAAATACGCCGACCGTCGTAGTCCCGGGCTGAACCCGTCGGCGCCCCCGACGGCAAACAGCAGCGGCCGGGGATCCCGGTTCTGATGATTTTCGAGAAACTTGGCGAACTCGTCGGATGAAAGCTCCTCGCCACGGGAATCTAGCAGTACCAGCGCGTAGTTGGCACGCGCCCCAGATTTCTCACGCATTTTCAGGAGCGCTTCTTCCGTGGGAAATGCCACTCCCTCGACCTCGGCGTAACCGCCGATCCGTTTCAGGTAGCCGTCGATAAGTGATTCAATTCGAAGGTCTTTTGTCTTCCCAACCCACGCAACCCTAATTTTCACGGACAAGATTAGCATCCTCCCGGAACTCGGTAGACCGCAAACATCGAGAACTTACAGGGGGGACACCATCGCGCCTACTTGACCAGTTCTTCCGTCACCGTCCGCCCCTGGGCGCTGACTTGGCTTTCCATTTCTCCGCGCGCCCGAGCACGATCGCCAGTCGACCCGTGTCCCGATTCGATCGATTTTGCGGGCGAGTGACGATACCATCTGGGCCTACTTTGATGGGCGAACTCATGCCCTTTTGCGGCGGCGTACGCTGGGCTGCTTCTTCGCGGGTTTTTGTCCCAGCTCTTCCGCCTCCATTTTCTTGGCGGACTTCCACAACCGCTCCAAATCGTAATACCTGCGCGCCCTTTCCGAAAAGACGTGCACGACGAAATCGACATAATCGAGCAGCACCCACTCGGCTTGGCTATAGCCCTCGATGTGGGTGGGATGCAGACCAGTTTTTTGCAACCGTCCTTCCACTTCGTCGGAGATGGCCTGGATCTGTCGAGGGTTGGTCCCGCTGCAAACTACGAAGTAATCGGTAAAGGCGCCTGAATCCTTCTCCATCTCGAGCACGGTAATTTCGTCGGCCTTTTTCTCGCGGCAAGCAACGATCGCCTCCGCCACCTGTCGCTTCAGATCTTTCTTCTTTTTCATGAATTGCCGTTCATGCTCCCACAGACTGGCGGGCCGCGATTAACCGGGCGCCATGCACTTGCTGTGCTGCCCGCAGGGCGGAACCATACTCGATGGATCGTCCCGTAACCAGGCCTAGGACATGCTCCAACGCCCCGATTACGCCAATGGTGTCGAGATAGTCGTAATAGCCGATGTGCGCGATACGGAACAGCTTGCCTTTCATCTCCCCCTGGCCATTGGCCACCACGGCTGAAAAGGATTCGCGGAATTCCTTTACGATGGCCCCGGAGTCGACTCCGGCCGGAGAGGAAATCGCGGTAAGCGCCGCTGCCGCGCAGGTTCGAGGAAACAGTTTTAACTCGAGCGCCTGAGCCGCCGCCCGCGTCATCTCCGCGCACAGTTCGGCGTTATCCACCAGGGCTACGCGCCCGGCGACCAAATCGCCGTTGCCCGTCTGCCGAACATAATCCAAAGCTGCACCCATGGCTGCTATGAGCGACGTCGCCGGTGTGAATGCCGATTCGCCTTTAGCCGCCGATTTCCGCTCTCTACGCAGGTCGAAGTAATAGCGAGGGGACTTAGCGGATTCGAGTCGCTGCCAGGCACGCTCGCTCACCGCCAGATATGCCAGTCCGGGCGGGATCATCAGAGCCTTCTGCGAGCCGCCGATGATCACATCGAGGCCCCAGCCATCTACATCCAGATGCGTTGTACCCAAACCGGTAATGGCGTCCACCACCAGCAAAGTGCTGTCGCCATGAGCGCGGACCAGTTTCGCGATACGCTCTATGTCGTGACGCGCTCCGGTTGAGCTCTCGGTAGCCTGAACGTAGACTGAGCGCACATCTTTTGTAAGCGCATGGCGAACCTCTTCCAGCGAAAAGGTTTCGCCATAAGGTGCGCTCAGCACTTCCACAGCGCATCCGTAAGCTTTGGCCAGATCGCGCCAACGCTCCCCAAACTTCCCTGCGCTAAGCACCAAAACCTTGTCGCCCGGCGAGGTCAGGTTTGATACCGACGCCTCCATGGCCCCTGTTCCCGAAGACGAGAAAATCAGTACATCGTTCCTTGTTCCGACGAAGTCTTTCAAATCGGCCAGCGTGCGGGTGTACAGCGCGCGAAAATCTCCCGTGCGGTGGTGCAGACTGAAGGACGACATGGCCGTCTGCGCCGCCGGCAGCAGCGGCGTCGGTCCTGGCGTGAACAATCGAGATTTGCGAAGCATGTTTGGCCTCACAAGCGCAATATCCATTTAGTTTATGACATTGGCTTCGATTCTGGTATCGGAGGTTCTCAGACGAACGGGGACTATAATTTCTGCTATGTCCATTACCGAACAAATTCAGAAAGACATTACCGCGGCCATGAAGGCTCGCGACGAAGCGCGTTTGTCTGCGCTGCGTATGGTGAAGACCGCATTGAAAAATCGCGAAATCGAGAAGATGGCGCCGCTCGACGATAACGAATCGCTCAAGGTGCTCAGCACGCTGATCAAGCAGCGCAAGGAATCGGTCGAACAGTTCCGTAAAGGCGGGCGGAATGAAATGGCGGACAGGGAAGAGGCCGAAATTACGCTGATCGAGTCTTATATGCCGAAGGCGGCGAGCGAGGACCAGGTGGTAGAGGGAGTGCGCGCAGTCATCTCAGAAATGGGTGCTCCAACCATAAAGGACATGGGCGCGGTGATGAAAAACGTCATGGCCCGATTCCAAGGCGAGGGCACGCGGGTGGATGGCAAGCAGGTCAGTGATGTAGTAAGGCGCGAATTATCAAAAGGATAGCTCCTTTTAGGCGGGACCGAGCTCAGTATATTCAGGAAATTCGAACCAGGCACTTAGCCGACTCAAATCACGCGCGGCCTGGAATATTCGGCCACATGGACACTGGCCTTACTTGCTGCGCTGCAGTTCCCGGTAAGCTTCGCTCTTCGAGACGCCCAGTTCTTTGGCAACCTTCTTCAGGGCGGCCTTCTCATCCAGGCTCTGCTCGGACATAATCTGCTTGAGGCGCGTTCGCACTCCAACCTGGGCGGCGGCGGTCTGGATCGAGTCTTCCGACTTGCCGATCAGCAAAGTGATTTCGCCTTTCACCTCGCCGCGCTGTTTTAGCTTTTCGAGCAGTTCGCCGGCCCGGCCGCGCAAGAATTCCTCGTGAATCTTGGTAACTTCGCGCGCGATTACCACCTGCCGGTTCAACCCAAGGACTCCTACCAGGTCTTCCATGGTTTCCATGAGCCGGTGGGGCGCTTCGTAGAAAACCTGTGTGCGCGACGATGCCAGGATATTTTCGAACAGTTCCCGCCGCTTGCCTCGTCGTGCCGGTAGAAACCCGCTGAAGCGGAACGAGTCAGTGGGCAAGCCACTGGCCACTAACGCTGCCAGAAAAGCGGAAGCCCCGGGAATAGGAACCACGGGCACGTGATGCCGGATCGCAAGCGTGACTAGCCGGAAGCCTGGATCCGAGATGCCCGGCATGCCAGCATCACATACCAGGGCAATGCTGGCGCCGCCCTCCACGTCGGTAATCAGCTCGGCGGCCCGTGTCATCTCGTTGTGTTCGTGGTAGCTGACGGTGCGCTTTTCGATGCCGTAATAATTCAGCAATTTCTGCGTTTGCCGGGTATCCTCGCAGGCGATCAGGTCCACCTCTTTTAGAACTCGAAGGGCGCGCAAGGTGATGTCGTCGAGGTTCCCGATCGGGGTGGCAACCAGGTACAGCTTCGGGCCGGGGGCGCCGGCGTTGCCATTCGAAGGCTGCTCCCCTTCGCGAGACTTCATGCAAAAAGTCTACCACCGGTTTTCTGGCTGGCGGGGTGAGCCTTTGCGCCATGTCGCAGGCTAAGAACTCTGCCTAAATTGACGCCCGGGAACAGCTCCCCCTAAAATCGAGCAAGATCTCCCCGAGCTACGCGTTTGCAGGAGCTTCATGCCGCTTTACGAGTACAACTGTAAGAAGTGCCATCGCCGCTTTGAGAAAATCCAGAAATTCTCCGATCCTCCAATGAAGAAATGCCCGGAATGCGGAGGCGCGCTTGAACAGCTGCTCTCGGCTCCAGCCGTGCAGTTCAAGGGTTCAGGCTGGTATGTCACCGACTACGCAAAAAAGGGAGGCGCGCCCTCACCCGCTGCCGACGGCGGCTCCGATAAGAGCGAAAAATCCGAGAAGAAGGACGAAGCAAAGCCCAAGGCTGAGCACAAGAAGGCGCCGGAAAGGAAGAAGTAGGATCCTGCTTGGACATGGCTTCGTCCTCGCTTCCCGACCCGCTCTTTTGCGCCGTTTTGGAACTGGAGGCTCGCGGAAACCTGTTTTCATGCCTATTCCCTACTGCTACTCGCAAAAAAACCAGTAAAAATGCAGGGAAAAGCTTCATTTTCACAGTGCCGTGATATAAGATGACCTCGACTTAACAAATTCAAGAGGAGGATTCATGGCAGCCGGAATGACCAAGACCCAACTTGTCCGTCACTTGGCCGAGAAGACCGAAGTGAGCAACAAGACTGCAGCAGCATTCTTAGAACATCTCGCTGACACCGCGATTAAAGAGACCAAGAAGAACGGACTATTCGTAGTTCCCGGCCTCGGCCGTTTGAAGAAGGTGCACCGCAAGGCTCGCGTTGGACGCAATCCGCAGACCGGCGAACCTATCCAGATCAAAGCCAAGACTACGGCCAAGTTCTATTTGGCCAAGGCAGCGAAGGACTCGATCGCTCCCAAGAAGTAGTTGAGTTTGGCGCGGCATCGCCGCCCGCGAAAAGAGGCCGACTTCGAGTCGGCCTTTTGCTCTTGGTTTTCCAGTGGTAGCACGCGCCGATAATATTCCCTTCCGGTCAGGGCAGGCGCGGCGGACGGGCTTTTCTAAAGGGACCGGCCTTAGCCGCTGTCGTTATTTTGCGTACTGATTCTTCACCACCTCGCCTCCCTTCATGACAAATTTAACGTTCTCAAGGACAGTCACGTCTTTCAGGGGATCACCATCCACGGCAATTATGTCGGCGTACTTGCCCGCTTCTATCGTGGCAATCAGATCGGACCACCCCAACAAAGCCGCATCGTTGATGGTAGTCGTTTGAATGGCCTCGAGCGGCGTCATGCCTAAGCGCACGTAGACGGCTAATTCATGCGCGTTCAACCCATGCGGATAAACGGCGGCATCGGTTCCCATCCCGATCTTGACTCCTCGAGCAATCGCCTTGCGAACATTGTTCTGTCCCACTTGCGACACCATGTCCATTTTTTTCCGTGAGTATTCCGGAAGCTGGGTCGTGGCCGCATTCTCCCGCTGCCAGTCCAACAGGTAGAGCGTGGGCACCAGATAGGTGCCATTCCTCTTTAGCGTGGCAATGGCGGCATCGTCCATCAGGTGGCCGTGCTCTACAGAATCGACGCCCGCCTCCGATGCCCAGCGAACCCCTTCGGCGCCGTGCGCGTGAGCAGCCACTTTGCGCCCCAGGCGGTGGGCCTCGGCCACGATCGCCTTCATTTCTTCCAGGGTGAACTGAGAATGATTGGGGTCGTCTCCCTTGGACATCACCCCGCCGGTCGCACAAACCTTGATAACATCGGCACCGTACTTGATGACCTCGCGAACTTTGTGCTGGACGCTCTCGACGCCATCGGCGACGCCTGCCTCAGTGGCGTGGTAGTCGTAGGGCAGCAGATTATTGTCGCAATGCCCACCAGTGATACTCAGCGCGGGACCGCTGGCAATGATGCGCGGGCCGGGCACGTCTCCGGCATTGATGGCATCGCGCAGGGCAATGTCGCTGTAGCCGCGTGCGCCGACGTTGCGCACGGTCGTAAACCCTGCTTCGAGCGTGACACGCGCGTTGCGAGCGCCAATCAAAGCTTCACGCGGCACCGAGATGCCCAGCATCTCATAACCGAACTGCGGGTTGAACGTCAGGTGTGTATGCGCATCGATCATGCCCGGCATGACTGTTGCGTTAGGCAGGTCTATCACAGCGGCGTCGGGCGCCGCCTTTACCAAGGTGCCTGGTCCGACGCTCACAATCTTGTCGCCTTCGATGACGATCGCCTGATTGGCGACGGTGTTACCGGTCTTCACGTCCAGCAGGCGCCCGGCCCGAATGACCACGTGCTTGACGGTCGGAGACGTCGCGTTCTGTGCTCGCGCGATAAGTGAGAAGACAGCAATCGAAATTAAAAAGTGCTTCGCAAGTTTTTTCATTGATCTCCTCGGGTGTGCGACCGCGATGCGAAATGCCGGGACGGCAGCATACCGCACGAACCGAAACGGGTCAAAACGACCGGGAGAGGCTATCTCCCAGATCGCCCGTGGTTGATCACCGGCTTGGTGAGGAAGTTTTTATGCCCTGAACTGCTAAGGCCTACTCCGCAAGGGATCCCTGAAGTTCGCAAGCTTGGCAAGCCTTTGGGGCGGGTGGTCGTTCGGTGCGTGAAGGGGAGAAAATCCCAGTTGGTTACGACGCGAAGGCAGGGTTTATCTACTCAGAGGTTTGCCTGTAGAAGGCCAGCTCGATGCCGGGCGGGTGGAGGTTGAGGAGCTTGACGTGCCTATGATGGAGGTGCGAGGGCGAATAACCTATCGAGCGACGACGCCGTGAGCTCTGCCCTGCCATTCGTCCGGCGACCGCAACAAATAGCAGCTGCGTGCGGTCGTCTGTCTTCGCTGGCGGCGAGTCCAACGGCTCGCCAAGCATGATTCCAGGCAGGGTTCTCGTTAGGTTCACGCCGGCTGTGAAGGGTGTGGTGGTTTCATGGATTTGTCCGATTGCGTACTTGTCGGCAATGGGGTTCCTCTCCGCGGCTCTTATCGGATCGTCTCACCCACAAGAGTGGGCTCTCGGTCTCAGACAATCCGGCTAACGATTCGGTGTACGTGGGACACATCTGTTGGCCTCCCCGAGCAACGAGTTCTCGAAAAACTAAGGGGCTGGGCGACGCTTACTTGTCTCGAGAAGCTCAGAGGTGCTTCCCTTCGAGCCAACCGTCCACTCCCCAGGCCCGTCCCGCATCGGCGGCATAGAAGATGAAGAAAAGAAGGAGCAACGGTAAGTGATCCAGCTCTGCTCCGAAACAGCGCCAAGTTGGAACTCCGTGACCGGGTTCCCA
>JBPYDQ010000824.1:0-6938 GCA_051986135.1 Terriglobales bacterium
GCGCACTTCCTTCTGGGTTCGCTATATCTCGCTTCCGATCAACCCCAGCTGGCACTAGAGCACTGGGAGGCGGCCCGGCAGCTCAAACCTTCGATTCCGACTCTCCAGCGCAACATGGGCTACACGGCGCTTTTCTCCGACCGAGGCCCGGATCGCGCTATTCGATTGTTCCTCGAAGGCACGAAATATGACAGTCGCAATGTTGATGTATATCTCGGACTCGAGGAAGCCCTGAAGAAGGCTGGCCGGCCCGCCAGCGAGAGGGCGAGAGCGCTGGAAAGCTATCCGGATATGCAATCAGCTCCGGCTGCCCTGGTGTTTCGGACGGTTGAGGTTCTGGATGAGGCTGCAGAATTCGACAGCGCGGAGAAACTGCTGGAGAATCGCTTCTTCGCGCGAGAGGAAGGCGGCAAAACCGCTGGTGAAGTCTACGCGGCGGTGCGATTGGAGCACGCTGCGAAGTTGGCGTCCGAGCACGATTGCACGCGGGCGTCCAGCATCCTCGAGACGTTAACTGAGGCGAATGCAACCGTGCCCGGTACAGCAGAAAAAATCTCGCCGTACACCGAGTCTGAGTCTTCCCGGCGCTCAATCAGCGAAGTCCATGCAGCCTGCCGGTGAGAGCGAACGCCGAGAACCTAGACCGCAGCCTGCAACACCTCGAGCAGCCGGCGCGCAACGATCACGTCTTCTCCGGGCTGCATCATCCAGACTCCGACGATGATGGTGTTTTCCCCACCAGGTAAGCCAGCGCTGGCAGCAGGCCCACCGGTTCCAGGGTTCAGTTCGATGCGCGGATTACCCTGACGCATCTTTTCGAGAACCTCTGCGCCGGTGATCTTGATGCGCGACGGATCGTAGGTAATGAGAAGGTGGGGGACGTGGTTGGCCACCTCCGGCACAAAAATCCTAGTTTCGACGGTAGGTAATATTTTCAGCCGGGCAGCAATACGCTCCGCCCGGTGCTGAAACTCGGCTTGCATCTGGGCTTCATCCTGGTTGAGGAACCAATCCACGGCGGCGACCAGGCCGACAATCTCTTCTTTCGCCACTTTCATGCCGCGGCCAATCGTGTTGGAATTTGGTGAGTTGTTTCGCCGCGCCGCCTCGATCAAATCCTTTCGGCCGAGCAGCAGGCCGGTCGACTGCGGCCCACGCAGCCCCTTGCCTCCGGAAAACGTGACCAGATCAAATCCCATCTGCGTGTAGTTCCACAAGTTTGCGATGGGCGGCACGTCCGCAGCGGCATCGTTAAAGCAGGGAACCCCGTGCTGGTGCGCAACCCGGACCCAATCTTCGCGCTTGATCTTACCCTCACCGGCATTGAAGAAGTGCGCCATCACGGTCCGGTCGGTGAATGCCCGCTGGTAGTCGTCAAGAGCTTCGACTTCCACGAAACGAACGCCGGCATTTCGAACCGCGTGATCGTAGTCGTAGCGATGGGTTTTTTGAACCAGGACCTCGTTCTTGAGTCCGTTCATATCGGTTGGAATGTTGAGGATTGCTCCCTCATTCCCCACGGTGACGCACGCTGCCGTACCTAGGGTGAGCGCGGCTGCCGCCCCGGCCGTGACCAGCGCAGCCTCGCACTGCAGACGTTTAGCGAGGTACTCACCGGACGCGATCAGCAGTTCATTGAGACGCACTGGTTTCTGCGCAGCCAGCGCCATCGCCGCCTGCACCTCCGGCGGCATCGTCGAAGCCGTCAAAATTGTGTATGTACCAGCTGCATTAATAAAAGGCGCGACCCCAAGCTTCTGGTAATAATCAACAGCCTTGACCGTGGCTGGTGCGGACGCGCGTGCGTTGAGATCGGGAGCGGCGCAGATCGCAGCTCCGCCCGCGATGACTGCGTTGCGCAAAAGCTTGCGTCGATTGATGCCTGCCACAATATTCTCCTTACTCCCGGGGATAATCGTCAGCCTTTGCCGGCGTGGAGTTCCCCAATGTTGGCGTTTGGAAGTACTGAGGCCGCGCTTTTTCCCATTCGACCATACTCAAACCGGAAGGATCATAAAGAATCCGGCCGGCTCGCACTGTCATGCGGGCAACCAGCTTTACATTTCCTTTCATTTTGGCGACGCCGCAGTCAACGTATCCAAAATCTCCGTGTTGTTCCTCCAACACGGCCACATCCGCCTCTCTTCCGCTAGACAACGTGCCCAGCTCGGGCCGACGAATTTCTCTGGCTGGATTCACAGTCGCGCGCTGAATCAGGTCTTCGAGCGGCACTCCCATCGCCAGGAACTTCGACATCACCTCGGTCATGCCGAGCACCCGATAATTGCCGGTGTGCAGGTCGGTGGACATGGAATCGGGAATAAAACCCTGCTTGACCGCCGGGACGGCGTTGCGGAACCAGAAGCTGCCCGCACCATGACCGACATCGAAGATGACTCCGCGGGCGCGCGCCTCCATCATGATGGGGTTAAGTTTGCCGTCTGGCAGAATGATGGGAAACTGCTGGGCGAAAACGTGGGTGTGAATGTCCCCGGGGCGCATTTTTTTCAGAATCAGATCGGCATAGCTACGGTCAGGACGCGGCCAGAAATCGAACATGACGGGAACGTCGGCGGCTCTACCGCATTCCTCCGCGCGATCGACGGCGGCCCAGGGAGTGTGCTCGGCATCCCAGGGCGCATCCGTCCAGTAATGTGCGGTTTTCACGCCGATAATGACGTCCTTATATTTCTCTATGGTCTCGGCGCAGCGCTTGGGGTCCATCTGGTCGACCGTTTGTTCGAGTCCTCCTTGCATTCCGTTGGCCACAATGTTCAAGAAGGCGAGGACGCGCACTTTCGCCGTATCTATGGCCTCTTCTTTCTCCTCGAGGAAGGTGTCCGCGCCGGCGGTTCCGGCATCGACAACCGTGGTGACCCCGGATTGCAAGGCCAGGTCTGGCGGAACGCCAAGCGGCGCCTCATGGATTCGCGCCTCGGGAGTGAACCAGTTTAGCGGAGCGCCTCCGTGGCTAATGTGGTAGTGGATGTCAATCAGGCCGGGGGTGACCAATAAACCGGTAATGTCCACAACTTTTCCTGCTTCGCTCGCGGGAATACTCTTTTCGACGGCGGCGATCTTCCCGCCGGAGATGGCAACATCCATGACTCGGTCAAGGCGGTTCGCCGGGTCGATGACATGGCCTCCCTTCAACAAGAGATCGTAGTGAGCAGTCTGCGCCCGCACCGGCGCCAACAGGCAACACGCCACTGCCACACTTCTCGCCAGCAACAAGCAAGCACCTTGTTTGCACATTCTAGAAATCCTTTTTTCACGCACAATTTCGCGCAATGAAAGTTGATCGTGAGCAGACATTTCCGGCGAACATGCGGCAGTTTACTGACTCCGCCGAAGATTGTCATCCTGCGAAACTGAGCAAAACGGCTGCGCTTGAAAAAGGCAGGTCCCATGACGTAGCCTGACCTTTCCTTTCCAAAGCCAATCGGCGCGGAAGCACATGGAGTTGACCTGATGGACCGGCGTACCTTCGTGAAGAGCACGTTGCTGGGCAGCTCCAGCCTGTTTCTCGAGCCCGAGCGTCCCATTCAGCTCCAAGCTTCTTTGCCGGAGGCGCCTGCCGTTGAGGTTCACGGGCGTCCCCCGGCGCAACCCTCACCGCTTGGGATGCCAGGATTGTATCCGGGACGGGTGGTCGAAGTATCCGCTGCCAATGCCATCGTCGGCAACCGAGTATCGCAGCCGGTCGTTGCCGGCATGATCGAGCGTGGATTGAAGGAATTGACGGGGGAAGGTTCATTACGCGCAGCCTGGGCCAAGTTTGTCGAACCAAGCGATGTTGTCGGAATCAAAATCAATCCCTCGGGGGCCCCCGCCTGCTGCTCCTCGCCAGAAATCGTCCGCGAAATCATCAGGGGACTCGAGTCAGTCGGGATCCCGAAAGAGAACATTCTCGTGTGGGATCGTTATGCCTATGAAATCGACATCGGTGGCTATCAAGCTCTACTTCCCGCGGGAATTGCCATTGTCGGTATAGAAAACGGAGTCGGAGATGTATCGGGATACGACTTAAACATTTATTGCGAGGCGAATTTCTTTGGAGAATGGGAGACGCGCTCGTACATGGCAAACGTCGCCGCCAATAGGGTTACGAAAATCATCAATGTTCCGACGACCAAGGACCACTCTGCCTCTGGAGTCACCGGCTGCCTCAAGAACCTCGGTTACGGCACGTTCAACAATGTAGCCCGCTCGCACAGGGCGCCCTACTCGTTTACCAACCCCCTGATCGGACTCATGTGCTCGGCCGAGCCCCTGCGTTCGAAGTCCGTATTGCACATCATGGACGGCATACGCCTGGTGTGGCATGGTGGACCTCTAACCCAGGTACAGGACTTTATCGAGCAGGTTGGCGCGCTCTACATCGGCACCGACCCGGTAGCGCTGGACACGGTGGAACTGGAAGCCATCGAGAGCATGCGCCGCCGGAAAGGTGCACCCTCGATCTGGGAACATGACCCCAAAAGCATCACTACCAATAGCAAAGAGTTTTATCATGATTCGACCAAGAACCTTTTCTATCGCCAGCCCGGACACATTGCTGCCGCGGGGAAACTGGGTCTCGGCGTAAGCGACTTGCAGCAGATCGTTCACCGTCGTGTGCAGGTTGGTTGAGGCCCATGGAAGACTCACAGGAATCAAACGCCAGCGCGGCCTGGATCACACTGCTGGGCGATGCTGCGCGGACCGGCGGACTCGGTCTGCGCCCGACGCGTGCTCCAAGCCATGTGCGCTGGCAACTCCGCCTCGGCCGCTCCATTCGCGGTGCCCCCATTTTGCATGCCGGGACTTTGTATGCGGCGTCCATCGAGGGAACACTCCACGCCATAGCGATCGAGGTGGGCCGCCGCAAATGGGTGTTTCAGGCAGGAGGAAGCTGCCATGCAACTCCGAGCGTTGCCGGTAACAACGTGCTGTTTGGTTCGGACGACGGCAAAGTGTATGCCGTAGACTGCGGCTCGGGAAAGCAGGCATGGGAGGTGGCGACTGGGGCTGAGGTATGGACTTCCCCGGTCACGCGAAACGGGATTGCTTATTTCGGCAGTGCCGACGCGCACGTCTACGCCGTGGACGCCCACTACGGCGCTCTGCGCTGGAAAACCCAGCTGGACGGCAAAATCTATTCCACGCCCTACGTTACCGAAAACCAGCTTTATGTGGGTTGTGGAGACGGAACCTTGTACAGTCTCGATCTGGCCAACGGCAAAATTGTCTGGGGTGTCGAGACCGGCAATGGCATCGCTTCATCGCCAGCCCTGGCAGGCGCTACCGTGGTGGTCGGCTCGGAGGATTTTTGCGTGTATGCCCTGGACGCAGCAACCGGCGCCATTCGCTGGAAATACGAAACCGGTCTCGGAATTGTCTCCTCGCCCGCCATCAGCAACGGAATCGCCGCCATTGGCAGCAAAGACGGCCATCTTTACGCCTTCGATGTCCAGTCGGGCCAGTTGCGCTGGAGAGTCCGGGCAGGCGAGGTCGTAACTTCGCCGCCGGTGTGTAGCCAAGGAGCTGTTTGCATCCAGGCGGCGGGCCTGATTGCCTTTGAGATCGCAACCGGCAAAATCTTGTGGAGAGCCGGGCTCGGGGGCACGGTTCAGTCGGCCCCGGTGCTCGCGGGTGAAGTAATCTATATTTCCAGCCTGGACGGGGAAATTTATGCCCTGGGGTAGTGGGCTGGCCACAGCCCTGCTCGTCCTTCTCTGGCTGGCGCCCACCCGCGCGTCTGACGCTGCCACTTCAGTCGTACACAAAAAAAAGTACGCAATGGGGACGGTATTTGAGATTGTCGCCTACGATTCGTCCCCGAAGCGTGCCGCAGCCGCGATCGATCAAGCTTTCAAGGAAATCGCAAGGCTCGACCAGTTACTCAGCAATTACAATCCGGATAGCGAGCTGAGCGGCCTGAATCGAGCTGCGCACTTCCAGCCCCAAACTGTATCCGCCGATCTGTATCGCATCACGGAAGAATCGCTCGAGTATTCTAGAATCTCCGGCGGGAAGTTCGACATAACCGTCGCCCCGCTCGTAGACCTCTGGAAAGAGGCCTTGCGCAGCGGGACTCGGCCCTCAATCGAACAGCAATTAGAGGCGCGCAAGTGCATTGGTTACGAAAAAATAAAGCTTCTCTACCCCAGTCAAATTGAGTTCCGCTCCTCCTGCTTGCGGATCGATGTGGGAGGAATCGGAAAAGGGTATGCCATAGATCGCGCCGCCGACATATTGCGTTCGTGCGGAATCTCGCGGGCTCTGCTCGATGCGGGAGGCAGTACCATTTACGCCATGGGAGCTCCCAGGGGACAGCCAGGCTGGCTGGTGCGTCTGCGCGATCCCTCGCAGCGGGTTGATGCGCGAGTGGTGCTGTCGGAGAACAGCCTTTCCACTTCCGAACAAACCCCGCCCGGCCTGCTGCAGAATAATTCCGCAGGACACATTATTGATCCGGCAACTGGCCTGCCTTTCGATTCACGGTATGCAGTCAGCGTGATCGCAACAACCGCTACCGCATCGGATGCGCTCTCGACTACGCTTCTGCTCGTCGGTCCCTCGGCCGGGAAGCAAATTGTTGAAAAAATCCCGGGCTCGGCCGCTCTCTGGGTTGCGCCAACCGGAGAAACAGAAACAGCGTCTTCCGGGCCGGAGATAGTTGTCCCCCACGAGTTAGGAAAAAGTCGCCGCTCCCGGCGAGAGTTTGCGGGCGGCAGTTCGAGGTAACGGGTGCACCCTAACAGCATGTCAAACCGAAAAAGGGCTCTATTTCTGTTTTTAGTTCTCCTTCCACCGCCGACTTGGGGAAAGGTCTTGGTGCGCTGGACCGAAGCGACGCTGCCCGACGCACCTCTCGGGATGAAGGAACTGGTCATTCCTTGGAATAGCAACCGTACGGCGTTACTGCACAGCGCCCTCGCCCAGGGATATCGCGT
>JBPYDQ010000825.1:0-3276 GCA_051986135.1 Terriglobales bacterium
TACTCTTCTCCGCCAATGCGCGCCAACGTACCGCGAGCACGCCGATTTTCCCCACTCTTCACCAGCCAACGTGGACTCTCCGGAATAAACATCGCGGCGAAAAAGAAAATCAAAGAGGGTGCTGCCACCGCGGCAAACATCCACCGCCAGCCATATTGCCCATTCCACGATTGGCGAATCAGTTCCGCAGTGGCACCTTCGGGGACCGGGTCCGCAATCAGCCAGTTGACAATTTGCGCCGCCAAAATTCCTACAACAATAGTCAACTGATTCAAGGTCACCAGCCGTCCGCGCCAGGGCGCAGGGCTAACCTCGGCAATATAGGTTGGGGACACATTGGAGGCGATGCCGATGGCCACTCCGCCCGCAATCCGCCAGGTAACAAATGACGAAAAGCTGTGGGCCCACGCCGTGAGGAGAGAAGACACGACAAAAAGGAGCGCCGACAGGATCAGCAGTTTCTTTCGCCCAAAGCGGTCGCTGATGCTTCCTGAAACGATCGAGCCGAGAAGACAGCCGATGAGAGCGCAGCTATTTGCCCAACCGATGCTGCTTTCTGACACGAGTTGGAAGTACTTTTCGTAGAACGGCTTCGCCCCACCGATCACCACCCAATCGTATCCAAACAGCAATCCGCCTAACGCGCCGACCGAAGAAATGGCCCAAACGTACAACGCATTGTAGCTATGTGCAGGTTGAGTTTGAGAGTTACGGTGGCCGCTGCCCAAGACGTCTCCTCAGATGTGCATGTTAAGCGGGGAACCGCTCGGCTCAGCCAGTAAGTCCGCAGCCATCGAATGACTTGGGTCGAGGCCCCGGACTCGGGCGAGCAGTTCCTGCGCCTTGGCGGCGTCACCAAGCCCGAGCCAGGCTTGCGCCTCGAGGAACAAGGCGGTCACCGTGTTCCGCTTCTGCAGGTCATCTTCAAACAACAGCATCGCTGGAAGGGAGGTCGCAAAATAATCGACTTGGGCCTTTTGCTGGATTAGATTCTCGGCATAGGCGAGTAGTTCACGTAGAAGTTTCTCTGCTTCCCGCGACCTTCCCAGCCGCTTGAGGGCAAGCGCGCTGTAGCAAGTCATCTCCGAAAACGAACGGACGCTCATTTCCCGGCAATCTCCCTCGCGACTCGCGGCCCGTTCCCACCACTTATGAGCGGCGGCAAGGTCTCGAGCCGCCTCACAGGCCGTGCCAAGCAGGTAGAAAATATCGCTTTGATTCGCGAGCAAATGGGCTGCTTCGCCAAGGTTTTCCGGACAATTCAGGGCCGCTTCCATAAACCGGCGGGCCTCAGCTGGTCTGCCATCAGCCAGCGCGCGCCGGCCTAACGCCAATTGTGTGCGAACATACTGGCACAGTACCAGTCCTTCGCCACCCTCCCATGGCTGAAATCTGCGCGACTCGATCACGGCAAGAGCCTTCTCAGGTTGCTTGGTATCGTTGTAGAGCGTGGCTAATTCGATGGAAAGGTCATCTCGCAGCGGTACAAGATCCGAGAACTTCTCGAGTTCTTCAAGACGGCGAAGGGGAGGCTCTCCCGTTCGTTTCCAGAGCTGGTCACGCTCGTAAAGAACGCGGGCGTCTGTCGGATCGGCCTCGAATGCATTGTCAAACGCAGCCCGCGCCGCGTCTGACTTGCCGCGCACGTTGAAATACCCAATTCCTAGGTTGCGCCAGACCACTGAGGAGGAGGGATCCAGGCGGGCAGACTGTTCCCACAGGGCGATTGCCTCATCATGCCTGAGGCGGTCATAGAGTAGATTGCCAAGGTAATAGGCGGCGCGCGCATCGCGTGGATTGCCAGCAATCGCGGCCTCGAGAGCAATCATTTCCTCCAACCTGTTCGGGAAGCAGTAACTGTGGTCAGCTTCCGCCGCCTCTGAATACGCCTTCTTCGCGGCAATGGCGTCTCCCGTTTGCTGATGCACGTAGGCCAAGGTATAAGAAATCGTAGGGACAGAACCATCGTTCACCAAGCGATCGGCCGCCTTCAGAATCGTAATGGCTTCGGCATAAAACCCCGCGCGCGCGCAGTCCAGTGCAAGATCAAGAAGCAGCAGATTGTCCGAAGGCAGTGAACCATCGATTAGGTAGTGCGCCCACAGATCTGTCGGATCGAGGTCCGCGGTCTCCTGCAACAAACGCGTTGCTTCCGTCTCCCGGCCAAGCTTTCTTAGAACCATCGCAGCTAAATTGCGAGCATTGAGATTGTCGCCATCAAGGCGAAGCGAGGATAGCAAGTGCTCTAGCGCGAACTGCCACCGGCTTTGCTTCGCGTCCAGCTCGGCGAGAGCCATGAGTGCGGCTGCCTTGCGCTCCCGATTCCAAGTAGACTTGGAGAATGCTGCGTAGGCTTCGTCATCACGGTTCAGGTAACGCAGTGTGAGCCCAAGGTTGTAGTAGGGTTCGCCGTCATATGGATTCGGATTGCGCAACGTGAGTCTCTGGACTGCGTTGCGGAAGCATTCCTCGGCCTGCTTGAACTCACCCCGTCCGAGACGCCACCGTCCCAGGGCGTTGTTGCAGCGACTGTCGCCTGGATCACGACGTATCGCCTCGAGCCAATATCGCTCCGGGTGACGGGTCGCGTGGCGATACTGCTCGAGGTGGAGACCCGTCACGTAAAGCTCGTCGCTACTCGCGATATCTCCCGGTGACGCAGGCTCCGTCGTAGGCTCGGGTGCAGGTCGCCTTGGGCTCGCGAGCGGCGTGTAGCGCAGTAGTTCCCGTTCGTCCTCAGTATTGATGGTCACCGCCAAATCTTCAGATATTACGCCTGGTGGCAAATCTACCGTTTGGAGAAATGCGCCCCGAGGAGATAAATCGTGCGCCCATTCCCGGGGGCTCCTCCCTTTCACGTCCAAGCGCACTCTGGCGCCAGGGATTTGCTGCGTCACGCAAACTCCCACCTGCGCCTTCCTCCCGGAAACACTGAGGCTGACCGCAGCGTTCAAATTGGCTTTCTGCACTGGACCGATTTCGCGAATGGGATACCAATACTGGCTGAAGGCTTTCGTCTCCCACGGTGCCAAGAATGAAAAATCCGGCTGGTTATCGGTAAAAACGCCTGCCATCAGTTCGATATAAGGACCGTCGCAGTCAGTCAGATTCCGCTCCCATGCATATCCGAAATCGTGGTTGCCCCAAGTCCACTGCTTCTTGCCGGGCGAAATGTGATGACTGGCCACATGGACTAGGCCAGCCTTCCGCCTGTGGTCATAACCGCCGAAGAAATCTTCCATCGAACCTATTGCCATATAACTGGTTGGCACGGGA
>JBPYDQ010000826.1:0-2148 GCA_051986135.1 Terriglobales bacterium
CCAGCAAACCCGAGAGTTTGGTATTCGGATGGCCTTAGGGTCACCTTCGCGCCGTCTGCTCAAGATGGTTTTGCTGCAGGGGATATGGCTCTCAGCGATTGGCATCGTGATCGGTATTCTGGCCGGACTTGTGTCCACGCGACTCCTCGCGGGCTTGCTGTTTAACCTCCCGCCGAACGATCCGCTAATTTTCGTCTTGGTCGCTGTCGCTCTGGCGTCTGCGGCGATCGGCGCGTGCCTGATTCCCGCGTATCGAGCGACACGCGTCGATCCGATCGTCGCTCTGCGCTACGAATGAGACCTCCCCTCAGACCGCACCGATGGCCAGAATCCTGAAAGCGGAACAACCGCCAATTCTGCTTTCGTTGCGAGAAATCATCCTCTCCCTCAACCACCCTGTTCCCCTGCGCTGCGGGAATTCCAGGTGATCTTCTCACGGACAAGTCACCAGTCGAAGAAGGCACCGCGGATGTTAGTTACCTGAAATTTTGTTACCGCTGGTCTGCTTAATGAACCAGACGGTCGGTGAGCGCTTAACGAACCACATCTTGCGGTGCGCCCGGTGAGTGTTGCAATGTTGCGCCATGACGAGGCGCGGAAGGAAAACGCGGGCGACATATCGAGCGGGAGCTTTACGACGCCAGGGAGGCTGCGTTGTTCAACGCTGCACGCCGCGCCGCGTCGTGGAGCTTCCACTGGTCAGGCAGCCAGGCATCCAGTTCGCTCAATTTCGTCTGCGGCAAGTTCATCAACAGTTGCGTGAGATACAGCTGCGGATCAATCTGGTGCCGGCGGCAGGTGCTGGTCAGGCTAGCCAGAATTGCCGCGGTGCGGCCACCGCGCGGGTTGCCGACGAACAAGGAATTCTTCCTGTTCAACACGACGCGTTTCATCTCACGCTCACTTGCGTTGTTATCGATGGGCACTGCGCCATCCGAACAGAACACGTTCAGCTCCGTCCAGTGCCCCAAGGTGTAGTTCACCGCCTCGGCCATGGGATGCTGCGGCAGCAGTTGCTCTTTCCAAACCAGCAACTTCTCGCGCAGTCCGATCAACCGTGGCACCGATTGCTGCTGACGAATTTCCAGGCGCTCGGATATGGAAGCTTCCCGGGCCTGGTTCTCCGTAGCAAAGAGGGGGCGCAGCAAAGCCACTACCTCACGCGCGATTTCCGGCGCGGTTTTTTCTGCGTCGACAAACTTCCTTCTCGAATGACTCCAGCATCCAGCACGGGTGATCGCGTTGCCGACAACTACGCCGTCGTAGCCGCCGTAGGCGTCAGCCAGCAGGACCTGCGAGTAATCCTTCAGGAAGTGTTTTGGCCCTTCGCGACCTCGGTCGAGCGTGAAGTCGAACACGTTGTAGGGATGCTCGGGATCGCCTATATAGACCCACATCCGCGCATTTTTGGTTTTGCCCGGGCTGAACATCGGCAGGATGGTGTCATCGGTGGCCACGACGTGCGACTGCCGCACCCGCTCTGCCATTCGCTGATACAACGGCTCGACCAAATCGGCCACATCGCCGCACCACACCGACTGGGTGGCTCGCGAAATCTCAAAACCCTGCCGGGCAAAAATGTCCTCCAACCGATACAGCGGAAGGTAATCTGCAAACTTGCTCGCCACGATGTACGCCAGCAGTCCCGGACCGGCCATACCTTTATCGATGGGCGATTCCGCCCTGGTCGCCACTTCAATCTGCGGCCCTTCCCCCGCACCCTCGCACTTCGCACACGCATATTTCTTACGCACATGGTGGATGCGTTCGAAGTGCCCAGGAAGGTACTCGATCTGCCAGCTTTCCTCGGTACCAATCTCCCGGCGCACCACTCCACAGCACGGACAGATTCGCTCTTCCGCACTCAACTCGTAGACCTGCGTGGTGACGGGAAGATTTTCGAAGTTGGCCAGAGGCCGCCGCCCCTTACGCCGCTGGACTCGCCGCAATTCGTACTCCGGCTCGCTTGGGGGAACATCTTCCGGATGAATCGGCCGTTGCTCCAGCTCCTGGCCGAAATTCAGCAGCGCCTGGGCCAGCTCGCTAGTGGACAGCCGGTCCGCTCGCGGTCCGTAGTACCGCTTCTTGTATCGCTCCAACTCTAACTGCAAACGCAGAATCTGAATGTGAAGATCGTCGGCCCGTTTG
>JBPYDQ010000827.1:0-3160 GCA_051986135.1 Terriglobales bacterium
TAGTGCGTTGATTTTTCATCATCCGATTGCGGCTTCTTGCACCTTCCAAAACCACTAGGTTTTGGAATGCTAAAGATCAGTTTCCGAGTCGCCGACAAACCGTCCACTGCAGCGAACAGAAGCGCAAGCACGCTATTTTCCTGATCATTTGGATGGAATACCCGACTGCCTCGAAATCCAGCCGGTACTTGGGGTCGAACCCCAGAACATCCTTACAGAAGGAATGTAAGAAGCAACCTTTCCCGTCGATGGCACGCGAGCGAATACCTGGAAGCGCCAATTGAGAACGTCCGCAACGTAAATGGTTTGGTCCGGGCCGATCGCGAGAAAGTGAGCCCACGCCATTTGGCCGGGTTTATGGCCTGGTTCGCCCAGAGCACTAACAATTTTGCCCTCCTGGTCGATCTCGACAATCCGATCATAGCCCCCGTCCGCCATCCAAACATGCTGATCGCGTGTAATTACTAGGCCATACGGATAACCAACGTCGGTCCACTGTTTGATGAAATTGCCGTCTGCATCAAAGATTTGTATGCGCTGATTTTCCCGGTCGCCGACATAGACGCGACCCTGCTTATCGACGGCGACAGTATGAGGCAGATTGAATTCGCCGTCGCCCGTTCCGTATTTGCCCCAAGCGTTGATGTAATTGCCGTCTCGATCAAATTTGACAATTCGCGAGTTTCCGTATCCGTCGGCCACGTAGATATCGCCATTCTTCGCGAAAGCCACGTCCGCCGGCCTGTTGAAGAGCCAATTTGCTTCGGCACCTGTATTAATTTTTCCCAAAACCAACAGCACGTTGCCCGACGCGTCCAATTTGAGAACCAAGTGGTTGCCGTCATCGGTCGTCCATATATTGTCGTCAGCGTCGATGCGCAAGCCATGCGGATGCGTAAACAGTCCCTCGCCGATACTCTGGATGAAATTCCCCTTTTCATCATATTCAGCGAGCATCGGCTTCACCCGTTGAAAAAGAAATATGTGGCCCTTCGAATTCACCGCAACTGCCGAGCTTTCGCCTTGGGCCATGCCTTTGGGAAATCTAAAAAAATTGTTAACGACTTTATAAGGAAGTTCCGGAACCGCTTGAAAAGCAACAGTCCTTGTTGAGGTGGTTTGCGCGCTGATACCGAATGGCAAGAGCGCCGTGCATGCAAGCGTGACGAGAAATGATTTATTCATATTGCTTCCGCGAAAGGACGGGTCAGACTATCCGTACCCACGTTTGAATTTTTGGGGTCTGAGTTTAGCACATCAATGTGGAGCAACATGCTATTCGGACGAAACCGCGAATCCAGCCTGGCCGGGTGACGGGCGACTCGGAAACTGAACTTTAGCGTTCCAAAACCTAGTGGTTTTGGAAGGTGCAAGAAGCCGCAATCGGATGATGAAAAATCAACGCACTAGCTGGTCTGCCTCCAAGACGTTTTTGGAACGACTGGGCCGGGCCTGGCTCATTGTCCGGATAGCCCGTCATACGGAACTGGGACTCCGAACTTTTGCTTTTGAGAGTGGTTGTAAGTCAGAAGACTATTTCCTAACCTCTGTTTCGGCTTGGCACTAAGTTCATCTCCCGGCGTAAGCTCCGAGACTAATTGAAATTAACGGCCATGGCGCACTTGACGAGCTTTTGCTGCTTCGCCGTAAACACGAGATCTTTTTTCTCGGTCGCGATATAGTCAAAGTCGGCCGTGCCACCGACCGGCAATCGCAAGACAGCTGGCTGCGCGATGGATTGTTCTACCGGCAGATCGCGGCCATCTCTGGCTATTGCCGTCCAAATTACCGGCTTGTCCCCTTGGGTCAAGCTCACCTCCAAGTCCATATCTTCCGGAGTGATGTTGATCAGACGAAAGCGGTAATGGGTGCCCACACTAAGCCGCAAAGGAGCGGGCTGCGCGCTTCCATCGATCAGAAGCGGGCTGCGAGCAAAATCCGGCCCGCCGCGACTAATCAGGATGACTTTGTCGGTCTCGGAATCGAAGTGGCGCCCTGGCTGCAGTACGATTAACGGACCGTACAGTCCGTTGGTCAACTGCTCGACGTCGTGCCAGTGAGTGTGATAGATGAAGGTCCCCGCGCGTGGTGGCTTCATTTCTGCGACAAAAGACCCGCCCGGCGCAATCGGAGCAGTGACACCGTGGCTGTCCTGGTTCCAGCCGGGAACGCCATCGAAATAACTCTCCAGCTCTATGCCATGCCAGTGCACCGCAGTTGGGCTGGCGAGGTGATTATGAACATTGATCTGGGTCAATTGGTCCTGCATCAGCAGCAGCAAGGGCCCCATTTGACCGGTGCTCTTGCCGAGTGTGCGCCGGCCTTCCCGTTCTGTCATTGCGATGCTGTCGTTCACCTGACCGATGTCCAGGTCCAACTTGCGCCGATGCCCGGATTTCTTAATTTCTTCTTTCCCGGGCAGAACATTGATGCCCACGACCAGGCCAGACATTCCGGCCCCAGGATCGTCCGCCATGTGCGTGTCCGGAAGCGACGTAAGCTGGTATCCGAGACTGTCTTTTCGCATGATGTGGAACAGCAGATGGCAATGGAAGAGCCAGTGCCCGGGATGTTGTGGAATCCATGTTATCGTGCGGGTTCCCACCCCAAGTGCCTCTGTTACCTCATACCGCTGTTGCGATGGCGTAAGGATCGTGTCCTTGTCACCATCACCTACGCTATCAATACGGAAATAAGCGCCGTGTAAGTGCATAGGGTGAGGCATGCCGCTGCCGCTGATCCAGCGCCATCTCACTTCTTCGCCGACGCGATATTCCAGCCTTTCGGTCCATGGCCAGGATTTTCCGTTGACTGAAAGGACCTGCCGGACCCCTGCCGAAAACCCCTTCTCAGGGTAGAGCAGTTCCATCCAGTATCCCAGCACGAAGACGCGATCGTTCGCTGCAGCCCCGAGAGGATCGACGATGAAAGCTCCTGTCAGTTGAGACGCCTCTGCGCCTCGCGCGAAAATCGGTTTATCTTGAAGATTCGCCCAGTACTCGTAAGTTCCCGCTGGACCGCTGTGGAAGCTGAACTCGTGAACCTCGCCCGCTTCCAATCTGAACGAGTTCTTTGTCTGTTCCTCCCCCAGCCCGTGTACAAAGAGAGGCTTGTGGTAGAGATTCCTAACAGAAATATGCAACTCTGTGCCTTCAGGCAC
>JBPYDQ010000828.1:0-4525 GCA_051986135.1 Terriglobales bacterium
TACGATCCGCAATTCGGAAGATTCGTTCAGAGGACCCGATTGGCTTCTCGGGAGAGCAGAACTTTCATTCGTACGCCAAGAATAGATCCGTCGACGCGGTTCCCCTGCGCACTGCTGGTGAAATAGGCGTGATCGGCACCATCTGGGACACGCAGGGCCTCAGCAACGGCAGCGCCCCATGCCCATGGCAAATCAAAGGAACTGGCGAAAAGAATGTACTGTCGTCCCAGCTGGAATCATTACTTTTACTAACTACCCTCCCTGGCTGTTCCCGAGCCTTTCCCTCCCAGCATTATGGCCGCCACTTATCGGTTCACTCGCGCGCTCAGGTCA
Organism: Terriglobales bacterium; assembly: GCA_051986135.1. Lineage (GTDB taxonomy): Bacteria > Acidobacteriota > Terriglobia > Terriglobales > Acidobacteriaceae > Gp1-AA122. Next base: position 334 of record JBPYDQ010000828.1, read on the forward strand.
ACCGCTTTGGGCGGTAAGCACAGCCGGTCGCTGCAGATCTGATAGGCCACTCTTACTTTCACAGTTTCCGAGCCTGCACGACGCTGTGCCGTCGCGCGCAGTGGCACGGTAAAGGTGGCCTTATCTGTAAAATATCGGGCGGGAAGATTGAAATTTTGGTCCCACGCCATGATTGGCTGAGGCTGCTGGATCTCGCCATCCAAGACAAAAGGCTGACCGTCGGGGACGGTAATGCTCGTGGGTGTGGGGCCACCTTTTTCTTGATCCAGAGCATAAACGTGCCACCCCGATGCGATAGTCGCGGTCACGCAAGCAGTGACTCGACTGCCGTGAGCAGCTGCCGCGTTAGTTCTGCTGACAGCGAGTTGCCACTGGACCGGATCGGTACCCCCTGCCGAAGCATAAGAGGTACACACTACGCAAACAAGCCATTTCCAGCTCGCAATCTGCCTATTCATGATCCTTTTTCTTCGTCGAAGTTGCGGATGGTTCGGTAGGCTGTGGAACAAAGGCGTAGGACGACTCAATTACGCGCTTGTCATTGTCCTGTTGGACGAACGCGGCAACTGCTAACTCGTTCGGATCGACGGCGGGCCGTTTCTCTTGATAGGTTACGTACAAGGGATATTGAGAGCGAAGCCAAGCGAGCTCGTATTCATAATAGCGAAGGTTTTCACCAGCGACCTGATCGAGATCGAACGTGTATTCGAGGTCGATAGATCCACTGGGAGCAATGACGAAGCCGGAGCTGTTCTTCTCCCTGGCCAGGGCACGCTCTACCATTGGCTGATGCCGCAAGGTGTTCGCGCCGCTATACTCAACATGCCGTTCCAGCAATGCTATCTGGAGATGAGCTCCACCCGTTATATCGGGAACACTTCCAGTAACATGCAGCTTGACCTGCTGACCTGCGAGTCTTGCGGATACGCGCAGATCACCACCCCCAGGCTGAGACAGCGCGTGATCGACCAAGCCGGTGAGCTTGTCGTAATCTGCTTGCGCGTGATCCGGTAATCCTTCCTCGATGTCAATCTTCTTCCCATCAATGAAAACATGCGGCGTACTGAGTTGCGTGCCGTAATAAATGCCTCGTTCGTCGCTGCCGAAGTTCGTCAAAGGGTCCATATCCGGAGCGTTGTTGTGGTACTCGATAAGCACCACCTGGTTCCGGTTATAACGTTGCAGCATAGCCTCAAACGCAAGATCCGGTGCCATGCATGGTTCGCATCCCGCACCGGTAAAAAACTCGGCTAGTACGGTGTGATTGGGATCGTCCGACGATGCGCGATAAGGTTGTCCGCTGACTGGATTGCGAAAGCTCGGGCTGTACAGCGAGCCCAGATACTCCTGGAACTGCTTATCGTCCGCTTTTGGGTAGAGCGCGCCGTAAAGGGCACGAAGATGGTCTATGTCGTCGGCCGGCATCCGGCCGGCGAGATAGCCACGAGCGAGAAGTTCAAGCGCCTTACTCGGTTCGCCCTTATTCTCTTCGAGGCGGGCCAGCCCCACGTACGCCCTGGCAACAGGATGAAGGTCGAGAGATTGCTGAAAATCGGCCTCCGCCTGATCGGGCTCACACAATAGCGATTCGAGCGAACCCAGCGTAGCCAGGCGCCTCGCCTTCTCGCCCCGAAAGTGTGCTTGGGTATCGGAGAGGTTGAACGGTTCGGGCGCGGAGTTTTTGTCTTGCTGGCGACGGTATTCTTCGGTTTGTTGATGCTCCAGACGCGCGTTGGCAATGTAATCGTCTTCATTCAGCAGAGCGACCGACTGCCGAGCCAACTCAGCGCCGTACGCGATTAAGATTTTGTTCCCCAGCATACCGCGTGAAGCTAGAACGGCGTCGTACTCGGCGCGATCGTACGGCGCAATGACGGTCATAGCTTGGTCCATGGTCCGCAGAGACGTGAGCATTGCCGTGTTGTCACTCTTCATCTTGGGTAACAAGTCTGCAACGGCAAAGCCGAAGTTTGCTGCAACATCACGGCCGGTGATGTCGGTCCGGTGCTGTTGGACGTAGTTCGCCAAGATCGCGATCTGTTTATGGGGATCTCCATTGCTTTCTTTGGCGGCGGTCTGGAATTCCTTCCAGACCCTCTGGAGAGGCGTTTCTTCGGCGGGCTTAGAAGAAGAGTCGCTCTTGCGGTCCTGCGCCTGGACAGAAGCCGCACAGAGTGCAGTCACAACGATGATCAATAAGAAAGTCTTAGCTCTTCCAACCACTTTGTATCCCCTCATTCGTGCGTCGATTCTTCAACAAACCCCATGAGCCCTTCGCCATCCGAGTCATCCCATCACACTCTTAGGGCTGACCGTCCTTGTCGAACCCTTCCGGCGTGATTGTGCGCTTGGCTCGCGTGCTGGGATCAACGGTGAAATATACTCCGGGGTTCGCCGCGAGAAACTTCTTGTAAATTTCTCTGACTTCCTCTTCGTCCTTAGCTGTGCCCATCCAAAGGACACCACCGTGAGGTTCCTTCCTGAAGATATCTATCATTTGTGACCGCCTTCTCTAAGCCGGGGGTTCAATCACAGGACGGCTCGATTTTTTGCGTGAGACGTAGGTGTGGTTGACTGGATACACAGTGGCCTCAGGAAGCATCGAAAGCAAGGTAAATATCGCGGACTGACGTGGAAAGAAAAAACCAGGCGATGCAAGTAAATGTTTTCTGTGTACCGCTTTCAACCTTTCGCGCCCTGCGGTCAGTACAAACAAGTTTGATTTTTCGCCTGGCGCTTTTTTGGATGGAGCGCCACCCTTCAGGACTTTGCGAAATAACCCAGAGGCCCGAAGCTGGCCAAGGCTTGGGCCTCGTCCTCAAAGCTCGGAATAATGTTTTGCAGGCGAAACACAGTCAGCACTTTCCGCACTCGGTCGGTCGGAGATAGCAACTTGAGGTCGCCACCCTGCCTTCTGAGGGAGACATACGTCTCCACGATGACACCAATGCCGGAACTGTCAGCATGCGTCAGTTCCTGTAGGTTCAACAATAACTTGCGCATACCGCTGGCGATCAGTTTTTCTAGACGGCGGCTCAGTAGTTCGCTCTCACCGTCGGTGAGGGTGGACCTTCCTCGAAGGTCCACCACGGCGACATCGCCGGATTCACGGATTGAGATTTGAAGGCTCACAACGCTCTCTACATGTATTGATGACGGCCCGCCCGGATTCGTTTCATTTTGAAATGCCGGATGTTGGTACAGGAGTACGAGGGCCAAGGGCAAAAACCATGGGGCATCGCTGTTTGGTGCCTTACTCTGGGGGCATCAATTAACGAAGATGCCCGCCCCGAGGCTGAGCCTCGAGGCCGGGAAGACGCGCGAGGGCAAATCGCTTGCGCCATTTGCTGACAATTTGACGCGGAGTGTGCACGCGAGCAGCGATGACGTCGTTGGAGAGGCCCTCGGCCGCGAGCAGCACGATCTTGGCACGAATCACTTCACAATACGGTGACGTATACTGGCGTACTTGATTGCTCCAGCACGATGCGCTCCTCCCTGGAAAGAGTTATCGAGAAAGGGCTTTGTCTCAGCATACGGAGTAATCTCCTTAATGCCGAGTCCCTCAGAATCTGCGCGTCGAAGGCTTATTTAATACGTCCTCGTATTTATGAAAAAGAGTACTAAGCTAGCCGCCTAATGGGTAGATGTGACCGTAACGGACTGCTGCAAGCGAAATTTCAGCACCGTTTCACTTGGTACTTTCACCTGTTGGCCGCGCGTGAGCACTTGTACAGTTGCTCCCGCTCCTGCGCCAACGCCCGCGCCAATGGCTGCGCCTTTTCCGCCGCCCGCGATGCCCCCAATGATCGCTCCAAGAGCAGCGCCTCCTCCGACTTTCTCGGCAGTGTTCTTTCCGCGCCCCTTCCCTTCCAAAGTGTAGTCGCTGCTCACCAGGTCATAATCTTGTCCATCAATCACAATGCGCGTCAATTCCAGTTGCAACTCGGAACTCCCAGCAAAGTGGCCTGCTTCCTTTGCTTGCGCAAGCCGGCCGTAGACGTCTGCGCCCTTTCGAGCAACCAGAGTGCCGTTGACGTTCAAATCCGTTTCCAAACTGGCGTGAAAAATGTCGCCGACCTGATTCTTGGAAGAGTCCACCCCATCGATCATGCGAATGAGGAGAGATTCCCCCGCCGGTATAGTTACATCGCTGCGAGTGGTTGGGACTGTCGCGCCAGCGGCAATCTGA
>JBPYDQ010000829.1:0-3637 GCA_051986135.1 Terriglobales bacterium
CTCGCGCCAAGCTCGATCGCATCAGCCTATTGACCAACGATTTCTATGGCCTCCTGCCGGAAACCTGGGGGGACTGGAACAAGCGGCCGGCGCCGCTCAAGATGAACATGTTGGATCTGCCCGACCAGGTGGCAGACCGTCTCCACCTCCACAATCTGGAGGTCTGCAACATCAATCTGCTCTCCATGGAGCCTTCGTATATCGGGGAATTCAAACAGCGGCTGCACAACGCGAAATCGAAGGTGGTAGACCTGATAGTGGAACTTGATCCGCCCGCAACAACCTACCGGGGCTATATCAGTGTGTGTTCTCCCGATCGTGCAATTCGAGCCCATGCCATCCAGTTGACGAAGAAGTGGATCGATATTGCGGCAGTGCTTGGGTCCCCCAGTGTCATGCCCAATCAGGGGGTCCATTACTTGCCAGAAGACCTGACGCCATGCATCGAGGGGCTAAAAAACCTGGTCGACTACGGCAAGCCGAAAGGTGTCGCCGTCATTCTCGAGCCTCGTGGAGAGCGGCTGGAGCAGTTGGTGGAGCTGATAAAGGGCAGCGGAGCTTACTCCAATCCCCAGATCGGAACCGTAGAGGGGCTGCGGCTTTTGTACCCGCTCGCGCGCACCGTCCAGCACATCAACGACCGCCCGAGGTCTAACCTCCCAACCGCGATCAAGCTTTCGAAGGAGCTGGGCTTCAAAGGCTGGTTCTCGATCGAGACGGACGGCGGTCCTGATGCATGGGCCGAGATACAGAATGTGATCAACGCGTTGCTTCTATACCTGTAAGCCAATCCGGTCCGCACGCATGTCGCTGGCGCAACCACGCTCATGACGGAGTGTCTGGTTCTGGTTGACCAACCAGTAGCGCATTTACGAATAGTGTTACTGGGTGTGGTTCACACGCCAATGCAATCTGTGACCAAATCTGCCTTTGGACTCTCAAAGCGATCCGTTCATGGCTTCTCGTTGGCTTTCAAGGAGCTCAGGTAGCGAACAAGGCCGGTAAGGTCCTGGGTGCTCATCTGATTCGCATATGACGTCATGGGGTTCGTCGTCACAATTTCAAACTTGCGAAGATTCGCCTTCTGAAAAGACCTGAGCTGGTTGTTGCTGTCCATCATCTGAACGCTGAAACCATCGTGCCTCAGGAGTCTTCCCGTAATCGTCTTTCCATCGTTTGTTATCAGCTCGACGCCCCGATTCTCGGGATTAACATCTTTCTTCGGCGACACCAGCGAGGCCCGTATTTCCTCCCCGGACCGCCTCGCTCCAATCGTGGTCAGGTCCGGTCCAACATACGACCCCGTGTCACCCACACGGTGGCAGGAGAGGCACCCTTGTGCCGTTAAAAGTTCCGTCCCCTTAGCAATCTCAACTTCACTCAACGGTTTCTCATTCACCGCAGGCGCTAGTTTCGGCTCCACGCCGGCGGCACTAGCTAAAGCTTTGCCAAAATTCGCTGTAAGGTAAGTCATCACATTATCCAGTTCATCCTGCGTCCCCTGCGCACCGCGGGCGACCATGTCATTGACGACCCTAGTCCACTCTCCTCGGGTCAGCCGCTGACTTGTCGCCCTCGCTAAACTGTGACAGGTGCCGCAAATCCGCTGAAAATCCGCTCGCCCCTTTCCCTCAGGTGGAGACTGTGCTTGAACAGAAACAGCAAACGCCAAACAGGCAATTAATCCGATACCGAGGATGCGTTCCAGTCTATATTTCCGATTCATTTTTCACCATCGTGCTGTCATACAAAGTCTCTATTATCTTGCTTCCGATGCGGGCTGACGCATCGGAGTCACCGCAGCCGCCAGCGCACGAATGCACCAAAAAAATGCAATCGTTAGGGCAAGTCAAGGCTGCCGTACGATTTCGGATATGTGACGATGCCCCACGGAAGCCTGAATCCTTCGATAGTTCGGACTGGCCTGTACGAGTGTGCATCGACTACGATCACGTTGTTGGACCGGCCGCAAGCCAATAGAATTTGCGAATCGTCTGGAGTAAACGTGAAATGCCAACATCTCTGCCCGATCGGGATTTCAGCCATCAGTTGCATCGAGTCTGTCGAAAACACCTGGAGCTTTCGGGCCGCTGCAGCAGCGACAAAGATTCGCTTGCCGTCGCGGTCAAAGGCGAGCCCGTAAGGTCTGGCTCCGGTTGGTACTGCCTTGACGACTTTAAAATCTTGGTCCATCTCCAGCAGCGTACCCGACGCTTCCATCGTAATTGCGTAGCGACTTCCTGTCGGGGAAGTTTTCACGCCGCGAGGCCGTATTCCGTATGCGGTTAGGCCGATGTCACGAACATGGGCGCCGCTGACTGCGTTGAAGATTCCAATGCTGTTCTGCGCTTCATTGGCCACCAGCATGAGTGCTCCGTCACGTGAGAACTCAATACTTTCCGTCTCTTGACCCGCCGTCGACGTTGGCCCCTGCCTCCAGTCGCCAATATGAAAGGAGGCAATCTGCGCCGGCGGACCATTTGTGTCATTGTCTGTGTCCCCACTTGATGGAGGTTTCCCCGGTCCACCTGCTGAGCTCGGCTCGAAAGTTGCAAATATCCGGTCTCCGGATGGATTGAGCTTAAGGAATTCCGGGCTGCTTCCGAGACCTAAGCGTTTCACCAAACGAAGCTCGGGAGTGCTGAAGACAGCTGCATCCTTGGTATTCTTGTTCGAGGTGATGAGATATTTTCCATCCGCGGTCACAGCGAGGCCACGCGGGGCGACATCTTGCGGCTGAACTCGCCGGACTACGCTCAATGTTTTCAAGTCGAGTACGCTGATTGTGCCGTCTTCCTCGGAGACATAGGCTACGTTGCTTGGAACTCTTGAACGATACATCCACAATATGGCGGGGACTACAACTGCCAGCAAAAAGATCAGCCACAGTAATCGCGCGCATGCAGAGGTCGAGGGCCGCATCTTCGTCGCCCACAGTGTAAAGGGAAGTCCAAGAGCCAGCATACCCAATATTGTAGGCAATCCTGTTCTCGAGTGTCCCGCGCGACCGCGTGCGCAAGTGCGGACAACGCGTGCTTCACTTTTACGAGACCAGCAAGAGAGGCACTCGTCCCTCGTGCAGCTGTGGAAACCGGTTTAAGGTTGCAGTCTATGCTGCCCGTCAGCGCAATTACCGGGCCAAAATGGGTTTGCTGAGGGGAACTCAGGTCCGCTGTGATAAAAACGTGATAGTTCTTTGCTCAGAACGGAGCAATTTGGATCAGAACGCGTCATAAAGTCCGACTTGTAAGCCGTTGAAAAAATAGAGTAGAGCAGAGAATTTTCAGAACCGATCAGAGCTCAGTAAGTGATCTTCAAAACCGGCGAGCGGCAACTGGTGGTTTTTCCTCCCCAGAAAGACGGCACATGTCCTGCACACCCGTTCTGCGCCTCTACTTGGGTTTGTCGGGCTATTGGGCGCAAATCGGCCGTCAGCCGCCTGCGGGATCAACTACCGACAAGCTCTGCGGGCTCGTCAAGAACTTACAGACATTGTGATGTTGGTGGTGTGCCGCAGAATGTGCCGCAGACTGTTTCTGCTAGAGCTCCGTTTGAGTAGATAAGCGGCAGCAGAGAGACTGCTCATATGCTGTGAATAGAAACCGTGCTCTTGCAGTGAAAGAACCCGGTTAACGAG
>JBPYDQ010000830.1:0-3984 GCA_051986135.1 Terriglobales bacterium
GCATGCAAGGGAAAGTGGTTGGCGGACCAACCGCTCTTATCTTTGCTGCATTGAAAAGCCCCGGCGCGCTCGTAAACGTTGTACTCACCCTCTCCTTCACAGAGATTGAACGATGAGTGTAGCCAGAAATCGCCTGGTGTCCAGCCGGCAGTTCGGGTTGTGTGCGAATCGAAAAGCAGTTCTGGGAAGCGCATTTCGCGTCCCTGTTCGAGACCCCGGAAGGCGAAATAGATTTTGCGGCCGTCATGCTGAAACCACACCCTGACCTTCCAGCCGGAGCGAACAGCTAGCTCGAGCGACCTGGCTGAGTCCCATTCTCCCGGCGCGAGTACCCCATCGATAACCACCCTGCGTCCGGACGGTACGACCAGCAAATTCCGGTCGTGATTGCCGCCTCTCAGAGCAAAGGGCGTGAATGCAAAGATCAGCAGCGCCAGGCTGGCAAAGATTCTCCTCGAGCGGACGCGGAGAAAACCTGGAGGACGGATATTCATGATAGGCGAAATCTGGCAATGCAAGTACCTGAATTGACGAGTTCCGAGAGTCATACCTGGGATTTCTCGAGGAGTGTGAGCACCTCAGTCCACCGAACCAACTCCTGGTGCGTGGCAAACACCGCGTCAACCTTGAGATTTTCACGCAGCACTGCTTGGACTGCTGGAGCTCGTTGCTGGCACCGTGCCCACCAAGCGCTGGGCCGACTTGATTGGCCTGATAACTTGGCAGGGAAAAGTGAAACTTGGGCTCAGGAGATTCGAGCGTTGTTCCCACGAGACCGTGTGAAGCTTGGCTTCGGCGGGGCGCATACCGACTCAAACCATCGACTTATGTACACTTGCGCGTGTGCCTCACCGCAGAAATGGCGAGCTCCGGAGGCGTCGGCTGCGTCCGAATTCCACTTGAGTACGGTGAGCGCCCCGTCGCTGCACTGAATGACAAACCAGTGGTTGGGGCTATTCGTGATCCTGCTGCAGATTTCACATCGAAATTCCTGAAGAGTCGTCATGCGCTGGCCCTTTTTTCGTAAGTTTCCATAAAGCTGAGAATCATGTGAACGACCCACTCGTCACCGATCGAAGTATTGATCATGACGTGATAAATCCCGCGATCCGGCCATTCGACGTTGAAATATTTCTGGATATAATCAGCACGCTCGCGATCGATGGTATCGACAAGTCCTTCCGCTTCCTTTGCACTTTTACCGCGTGCCAAGAGCCGCCGGACTTTGTCTTCTCTTGGCGCGTACAGAAACAGGCGCAGTGTGTCCGGACGGTTCCTCAGAAAATGTTGCCCGCCCCGGCCCACAATGACGCAGCGTCCTTTGTCGGCAACGTGCTCAACTACACGCTTCGTGGTTTTGAGAATCGTCTCACTATCGACCAGATTCAGCTTGGGCGCATTAATGCTACCCTCATAGCTTCCACGCATGAACGATTTGAAGAGCCGATAGTATAGCGGATCATTTCGCTCCTCACGGGCTTCGACCACCGCCTTGGGACAATTCGCGAGCCTGGCGATCTCCTCCGTAAGCCGCTGGTCCCATAATTTCCAGCCGAGCCGGCTCGCAACCAGCTGGGCGATATCGCCGCCACCGCACCCGTATTCTCGTTCTATGGTGATAATGTTGACCATAACAATGACTCTCCGCAATTCGGTATTAACTCATTATCACTCCGCCACTCTCACCCCGCCGCCACCGAGCTCATTTTTCTTCAAAGCAAAACTGAAACAAGACATGACCTCGACCCCTAACCGCAAGAACCATGAAGGTGTCGATGTACGCCAGGCTCGCTGCTTGGCCGGGTATCCATCCGCCCGCTAACCGACCGCCATTTCCCCGCCTCCGCCCGGTTCATTCTTTTTGAGAAGAAACGACAGTACGAACATGATCGCCGACACTACGGCAAGAACCATGAAGGTGTCGATGTACGCCAGGGTTGACGCCTGCACCTGCACGGTTTGATAGACGCTGGCGTACGCGCGATGCTGCGCGTCAGGGGGACTCATTCCCGAGCGAATGAAGAGCCGAGTAGAGCCGTCGATCAGGTTCTGAAAGCTCTGGTTCCCGAGCGCCGTGTGGCTGACCAGAACCGATTGGTGGTATTCGGAGCGACGGTCGAGCAGCGTTGTGACCATGGAAGTCCCCACGCTGCTCCCCATATTGCGCATGAAGTTGACCATGCCGGCAACTGCGTTGCTCTTCTCTGCCGGCATCCCAATGTATGCCGCCAGCGTGATCGGCACGAAAAGGAAACCGATACCTACAACCTGAGCGACGCGCAACCACGAAGCCGAAGAAAAACTGATGGTCAAATCAATGCGCTGGGTAGAGACGTACATCCCGATTGCCAGGCACAGCCAGCCAAAGGCAATAATGTAGCGCGCTTGCACCCTGGTTGTGAGTTGGCCGACAATCGGCATGGCGATTAGGATGACCAGCCCTCCCCCGGAGAGGACCAGTCCCGCCAGCTCGGCCGTATATCCCAGCAGGGTTTGGAGAAACAGGGGCATCATTACCAGGCTGCTGAACAGCATGATCCCCAAGGTGAACATCATCAGGTTCGAACTCAGGTAATTGAAATCCTTGAAGAGCTTAACCTCAATAATCGGGTTCTTGCTGAACCACTCCCAGATCACCAGCGAGACCAGACAGACACTCGACACAATCGCCAGAGTAAGTATGAAACGCGAACCGAACCAGTCGTCTTCCTGTCCCTTGTCCAGAAGAACCTGCAAAGCGCCGACGCCCAGCGCCAGGAATCCAATTCCGATGTAGTCCAGTTTGACGCCGGCACCTTTGAGGCGGCTCAGATAAGGTGGGTCCTCTATAAGGCGAAAAACCAGAGCGAGCGTCAATAGGCCAACCGGGAAATTGATGAGAAAAATCCAGCGCCAGGAATAGTTGAAGGTAATCCACCCGCCCAGGGTCGGTCCAATGGTTGGCGCCACAACGGCAGTGATGCCATATAGGGCGAAGGCCAAACCGCGTTTTTGCGGCGGAAAGGTGTCGGCCAAGATGGCTTGTGCCATCGGTTGCAGACCGCCGCCGCCGGCTCCTTGCAGCGCGCGGAACACGAGCAGAAGTCCAAAACTCGGCGCCAGCCCGCACAAAATCGAGCTTAAGGTGAAGATCGTGAGACAGGCCATGAAAAACCGCTTGCGCCCAAAGGTGACGGCAAGCCAGCCGCTTATGGGAAGAACAATGGCGTTCGATACCAGATAGGAGGTGAGCACCCAGGTGCTGTCGTTGTTGCTGATACCGAGACCGCCGGCCATGTAGGGTAAAGCCACATTGGCGATGCTGGTGTCGAGCACCTCCATGAATGCCGCCAACGCCACAACCACCCCAATCAGCCACGGGTTGTACTTAGGCTGCCATGGCGCCTCCTGTACAGCGGGGGTGGTTGGGGTGTCGCTCATCGCAAATACACCTTGGGTTCCACGCTCATGCCGGGCCGAAGCTGCAGGTCGCTATTTTCGCCCGGATCCAGCACGATCTTCACCGGAATGCGCTGCACAATTTTCACGAAGTTGCCGGTCGCATTTTCCGGAGGCAGCACGCTGAACAACGGGCCCGTAGCCCCGGCGATGCTGTCCACGTGACCCTTATATTCGCGGCCGCTCGAATCCGCATGAATCCGCACCCGCTGTCCCGGTCGCATGTGTTTCATCTGGGTCTCCTTGAAGTTGGCCGTGATCCACACCTCCCGCAGCGGCACCACCGTCAGCATCTGTTGGCCGGGTTGGACGTTCAGGCCAACCACCACGGTTTTATTCACCAGGCCAGCCACGGGCGCGATGATCTTCGTGTATCGGAGGTTCAACTCCGCCTGCCTGACTAAAGCTCGCCGTTGCTCGACGTCCGCAATGGCGGCTTTTACCCGTGCTCGGGTGGAGGAAACCTGCTGCGGACCGGTTTGGGCGTTTTGATGGTTCGCGGTGGCTTGCGCCAGGCGGCTTTGGGCCTGTTGCACGGATTGCTCG
>JBPYDQ010000831.1:0-8078 GCA_051986135.1 Terriglobales bacterium
AACTCTCCGGTGGCTCAATGTACACTGCGGGCCGTGGAAGCTGAGCAAATGCCGGCAGTGACATCTCGCCCGTTCATATCAACGCGAGCTTTTTCATTCTGAACATCTCTCCGGTTCCGCCAGCGTACAGGTATCGATACGCCACTGAAAGTTACAGGAGTCATCAGACGTTAGCCTGGAAGACGAGGACGAGAGTCATAGACAGGAGGACTTCGAATACGCAAGCGGAGCAAAATCTATTAGTAGCCATTTTTTATTATGTTCAAGCCTCCCGCTTTTGCTCGAGCCGCTCACCACTTCTGTTGTTTCGCTCAGAGCCGTCGATGGCGTTTACCTCCGGCCTAACCTGTGTCGTTGCCTTGGCATGCATCGGCCTCCGAATTAGGAGGACGGCGCTTGGATATCTGCACTTCACCGCTCTACGGCGGCCGCCAGCGGGACTCGACCTGCGAGCTGTTGACCATGCTCCGGCATAACATTGACAAAAAGGCACATCTCGAAGATGTGCCCTTTAGTCCCATACGCGAATTACGGTCTACCAGGAGCTGAAGTTGAGTTTGTCCAACCAGATGGAATAGGGGGTTTGCCTGTAGTTGCCGTCCTGCTGGTAGTTGATGGTGACCCCGTACCAGTTGGTACTGGTGGGTGAAGATACGAAGTTCGGCTGCGATTTCACGCCATTTAGCGTAATGGATTGGTAGACAACCTGATTGCGGAGGTTGCGCTGCACTTGAATGGTGAGGTGATTCCAGGCATTGTTACGTGGATTGCAGGCTATCCCGGTTGGATGCCAGCGCATAGCCACATCGTCCCAGACATCCCACTCGTGTCCGCCCGCGATACGGCATTCGTGACCCCAAATGAAGGACCTGCCGCCGAAGAACTGGTTGATATCGAACTCCAGCGCCTGTGCGGCAGCAATGTTGTTGCCGAAGAAATACACGTCATAGATGAAATTGTGCAAGCTGGGAGTCAGCGTCTTATTTGTGTCCGGCAGGCCCTGCGTGGAGTAATCGCCGATGAGGTGATTGTTCCAGAATGCGTCGGCATACTGGGTAGTGCCGCCAACGTCGTGCCGGGTTGAGCTGCCGCTGAGAGACGGCGACTTGACACCAGTCCAGCGGGCCCAGGTGACCTGAGGGCTGCAATTGGTGCAGATGTTGTAAGCGGTAGGCAACATGCCGTAGCCATTCCAGCCGACCTGCTGATCCAGGTTGTAGAAGGTCCTGCCGATGGTTGCGCCACCACCGCCAAGAGCGAGGGCAGACGCCGTGATGCCCAAAATGAGCAGGGATAGAGCGTAGTTTTTCATGCAAATCTCCAGCTTTTGTGAAATCTCCAGCTAATTGTGTGTTGGGGTTTCAGCTACTCTAGAGATCCATCTACTCACCTTCAAGAAAAATCGAGAGAAGAAGAACATTTTGGGGGAGAAATCCCGACCCTCACCCTGCTGCTGCGGACATTACAAAAAAAAAACATTACTCCAGGCTCCCGCATTCGGTCTGTAATCCTTGTTTACCAATGAGTAATAAGCATCGCGGTGCGCAAATTTTTTCCACCTTCCGCCTACCGGTTGCTGCGAAATTCCGCACCTTCATGGACACAAAAATCAACAATCTACTTACAATTGCATGACAATTGGCACCATTAATTCCATTATTGTGCCCTTAACTTAGCTGGACGATGCAGGTGGCTCGTCCACAGACGCTGTGGTTCCCCGGGGACCGCTGAAACCCTCCGTAGTCGGGAGTTACTCGGCGCAGGGAATTTGGGGCGCGACGGGTAAGTTGATTGGTACCGTCGCTGACCGGCAGTCATTGGCAGCCAAGACCACAGCATGTGGCAACGATTCTCGCGCGGCATGGACGAAGTATTCTGGCATTGCTGTCGCTGCCTTTATCATTTGGCTGTGTTTGCTGCCCAAAAACCGGAGGGGTCTTCGCAAGACAGATACAGCAGTTGACCAGGTGATCACTGATGACAAACCCTGGCTGATGGCTCCGTCACGGCTAATGGCGAGGCTGCGTCTGGCGCAGCATGACTGCGAAACTGCGCCCGCCAAAGCTGAAGCCTTGTGAAATGCGCCCTGTCACCGACACCTTGTTGTCGTTGCCGGGAACTCCATAGTTTTGGCTGTAAACCCACATGGTCCCGCTGCCGTCGTCCACCTGAAACATGCCGCTGCCCAAAGCTCCATAGGAGGTAGAGACACGTCCCGCGACGGTTACATCCTTGTTTGAGTATTTGCCGGGGTCCTTTTCAATGTCGGCAATTTTTGTGGTTCGCGGACAGCCGGCCAGCAGTAAGGTGAGCACAATCCATAGGAGCAGCGGGAAGGGTCGTTGTGGAATGGGCAACACCTGGCCTCCAAACTGCGGCGATAGTTCCAGCCGATTGTACATCTGCCCGGACAAGCGAGGTTTGCCGCTAACCGGTGTACGCTCATTTCCATGAGCCGAAGTTTCATTCACCTCATCTATGAGCTCATGCAGGAAATCGAACGTTTTCACCAATTCTTCCACTACGACGCATGGGCCAACCGGGAAGTTCTGGATTCCTTTAGGGTGGCCGGAAATCCTCCCGTACGCTCGCTCAAGCTGATGAGCCACCTGGTGGCCACCGAATATGTTTGGTTCGCGCGCTTGAATGCCGAGAAACCGCTATTGCCGGTTTGGCCTGAGCTGAGCCTGGAGGAGTGCCGGCAATACGCCCTCGAGTTGCCGAAAACCTGGTCCGCGTATCTCGACCGATTCCGTGAAAATGAATTAGCCGAGAAAATTACGTACCAGAACAGCAAAGGGGAATCGTGGACGAACGCGGTCGAGGACATCCTCATGCACGTGATCATGCACTCCGCTTACCATCGCGGCCAGATCGCCAGCGATATGCGTGCCGGGGGCCATACACCCGCGTATACCGATTTCATTCACGCCGTGCGGCAGACGCTAGTCGAATGATATGAAACCGGGTTCACCTTTCCAAGAACCGCCGTGAGGGTGTAAGCTTCCGAATTCAGACTGGATGCGATTGAACCTCATGCGTTGGCGATGGTTTGGCGCCGCTGTAAGTTTGTGGTTGGGACTCAATTGCATAGCCTCTGCCGGGGCGGCGTCGGTTGCGACCAATTCCGACAAACCACTCTCGGAGCGAGTCGTCGCGTATTCCATAGATGCTCGCCTTGACGCGCGCCATAAGAGTCTTGATGCTACCGAAACGCTCATCTATCGCAACCTCACCGGCCAGCCGCAGGACACATTTCCTTTTCACCTCTACCTGAACGCCTTCCAGCCCAAATCCACTTTCATGCGCGAAGAGCGGCGTGATCGGGACTCCTTCGCATGGGAGGAAAAATACCGGGCTTCGGCGGAAGTGAAGTCGCTTCTGGTTCACGGTATGGGGGACCTGACTTCTCAGATCCGCTTCATTTCGCCGGATGACGGCAACCCCGATGATCGTACCGTGTTCGAGGTGAAATTGCCCAAACCGGTGAAACAGGGCGAATCAGTCGAATTCAAGATCGCGTTCCATGACCAGTTTGGCGAGGTGTTCGCACGCACCGGTTACAAGCGCGATTTCATCATGGGCGCGCAGTGGTTTCCGAAAGTCGGTGTGTGGTGGCAGGGCGCTTGGAATTGTCATCAGTTTCATAACACTACTGAGTTCTTTGCGGACTTCGGAACCTTCGACGTTCGGCTCACGGTACCTCAAAACCAAGTGGTGGGAGCCAGCGGAGTAGAGCTTGCCGCCGCGAACAATCCGGATGGGACCAAGACGATAACTTATCGTGGAGAAGACATCCACGATTTCGCCTGGACGGCGGAACCGGAGTTCAGGGTTTTTACCGACACCTTCCAGGGCAGCATGGGGCCGGTCACGATGCGCCTACTAATGCAGCCAGGGCACGCGAACCAGGCGGACCGGCACATGACTATTCTGCGGCAAAGCCTAGACCACTTCGACCGCTGGTACGGACCTTACCCCTACAAGCAGATCACGCTGGTGGATCCTCCCCATGGCGCGCTGCGCGCCGGTGGGATGGAATATCCGACGCTGTTCACCGCCGGTACCGCCTGGTGGATGCCCAGGGGCCTCCATTTTGTGGAACTAGTTTCCGAGCATGAGTTTGGACACCAGTACTGGTATGGAATGGTCGCAACCAACGAATTCGAGGATGCATGGCTGGACGAGGGCATCAACAGCTACACCGAATGCAAGATCCTGGACGACATTCTGGGCAAGGACACCTCCGCTTTTGAACTGTGGGGCGCGAACGAGAGCGATGATGCGCAACAGCGCAACGGCTATCGTGATTCCGCCGACCTGGATCCCATGGCGAGGTTCGCCTACCGGTACATGAGTAGTACCGCTTATGGCGACATCACCTATGGCAAGACGGCGACGGTGCTGCTTACCCTGGAAAAGCTCATCGGGGAACAGACATTGCAGCGCTCGCTGCGCACCTACTTCATGCGCTATCGCTTCACCCATCCCACCAAAGAAGACTTCCTGAAAACCATAGAGGAAGTCTCAGGCCAGAATTTGCGCTGGTTCTTCGACCAAGCGGTCTACGGGACCGCGATCCTCGACTATCATATTGCTAAGGCCGAATCGGATCGGCTTGATTGGTTTGAAAAACATCAAGCACCGGAGAAGAAAGGCGAAACCCTGTACCGCACAACAGTAATCGTCCACCGGAAGGGCGATTTTATTTTCCCGGTGGACGTGCTGATGAAATTTGATGACGGGGAGAACCTGCGCCAGCAATGGGACGGCCGCGATCGCTGGACCCGGTACACGTATGATAAGAAGGCCAAGCTGGTTTCCGCGGAGATCGATCCCGATACTGCCATTGGCCTCGACAGAAACTACTTCAACAACAGCTATGTTGTGCAAGGAGACGCAAGGGCCAGTCACAACTTGACACACTACTGGGCAGTGTTCGTACAGTTCTTGTCGCAATTAGCGGCTTGGCTGACCTGAGGGGCATCTCTCAGTCGCTGTTGAAGGCACGATCGGGGAGCATTGGACTTAGTTAGCGGCGCACACGCATGACCAACCATTCATCACTCGCCGAGGGCGCCCGCCGGGTTTGGAGTCGGCAGCGCATCGTGTGGTGGATTTTTGCGGTCAATCTGATTCTGGCATTCGCATCCGCGATGCCCCTTGCTCATCCCATCGGCGATGTCACCGATCACAGCCTGGCTGCTCGACGGCTGGTTCACGGGTTCGATTGGGGAACGTATTCGGAATTGCTGAGCACGCCTGACCTGAACTTCGCATCCCGCATCCCTGGATCGGGCAGCGCCGTTCTGGTCTTCTTTATTTTCATGCTTTTTATGACTGGAGGAATTCTCGCCTCCTACGCGAATGAGTACCGACTAAGCACGCGCGAATTCTTTGCCAACTGCGGGGCGTTTTTCTGGCGCTCGGTGCGGCTCTTTTTTTTCATGGCAATTGTTCTGACACCGATTGTGATAGGCGGACGCGCCCTATTGCATCAGGCAGCAAAGGCCATCGATGATGCTGCCGGCGAAAAAACCGGTTACTGGTTGGCTCTGCTTGCAATCTTGTTTTCGCTATTTTTGATGGTGGCTGTTCGCCTCTGGTTCGACATGGCCCAAGTGCGTGCTGTAGTCGAGGACGAGAGCGCCATGGCACGCAGTTGCCTCGAAGCCTTCAAAGTTACCTTTTCCAACTTCGGCTCGCTGCTCTGGATTTATTTCCGGATCAGCTTGTTGGCCTGGCTGGCGTTGGCCGTCGGATTGTGGCTGTGGATTCGGCTCTCCGGCGCAGTCGCCATCATCATGCTCGAAGTTGTTTTACTATGTTGGGTGGGAACCCGCTTGTGGCAACGCGCAAGCGAGGTTGCGTGGTACCAAAGCCGCCTAATCGTGCCGTATTCTGCTCCGGAGCGGGTTCTCTCGCCCACGCTCGAGCCACTACCTGCCGCTCTGGCACCCGGTTCACTTCCACCCGACGAATGAAAAAGACCATCTGGATCGTTTGCTTAGTGCTTTTTGTTCCAGCTTTTGCTGCCGCGCCGCAATGGGAACCCCTGCCCATCGCGGTCTCCGGAAATGCGGTTGCGGCTCTGAAGATTGAAAAGAAGGTTCTCATTTTTTCCTTCATGGGTATTGGCCAGAAGAAGACTTGGGACTCGGTCACCAACCGCGCCTTTGCGCTCGACACGGAAAAGGGCAAGTGGGACGAGCAGAAACCCGTTCCCGGGCCAGCCGGACGAATCGACGCAACCGCCATTGCTGCGCGTGATGCCGTTTATCTGCTCGGCGGCTTTACCCTGGATGGCCAGGGAGGCATCACTTCTGTCCGCAGCATGGAAATGTTGCTCCCCGGCCGCGGCATCTGGTACCGCGGCCAGGATATGCCGATCGCTCTAGATAACACCGTGGCTGGCGTGTACCGCGACCGTTTTGTTTACACCGTAGGCGGTCGATCTCAGGGGAGTCCGGTCGAGAATGTGCAGCTCTACGATGCCGAGCGGGATGCGTGGTCAGAGGCCACTCCACTCGCGGGGAGGGCGGTATTTGGCCATGCCGGCGGAATCGTAGACGACGCCATCGTGTACATAGACGGCGCCCAATTAAATCCAACCGGTGGCAGGCCCCGGTTTGTTCTGGCCAGCGAGTGCTGGATCGGCAAAATCGACCACAAGAATCCCGCAAAGATTCAATGGACCAAGCTGCCTCCTCACCCCGGATCGGCCCACTATCAGATTGCGGCTGTGGCATCGGATCACGATCACAAGATCTATTTTTCCGGGGGGAGCGAGCAGCTTTACAGCTACTCGGGAATGACTTACGGCGGTGCGCCTGCCGAGGCGTCAGCGATGACGTTTGCCTTCGATGTCAAGTCAGGAAAATGGGAAGTCATCACCGAGAAAACACCGAACCCGACCCTGGGAAACCGCGCACTTGCCCTCACGCCCCGGGGCTTGGTTCGAGTCGGCGGGATCGAAGCAGGCCAGAAAGTTACCGCAAATGTGACGACGATTCCGCGGAAGTAGCGCGACCAGCGGACACTTTTCTGATTCGGACCATCCTGGCATTCCCTCACCGTATTCCTGCTGTCGTCGACCAGGCCGAGAACGCTCACCCGCCCCGGCGAACTCATCGACTTAGTCGTGAGCCAACGAGGCATTATCATCAGTCATCCTCGCAAAGATAAAGATATGGTGGATAGGGTGACGGGGGCCAAGTTGGCGTCCCGCCGATTCAGGACATTAAGGCAGAAATCGAGCGCACCCGCGGCGGCAGACCGCATAGCAAAGCGGGCGAGGTTTTTACGCCTCACCCGTTTCCTTCAGGGACTGTAAAGCGGACAAATATTTCTGACACGTGTCGCTGATGTGCTCGAGGTGCGTAATTGTCATATGGCCGTGTTCCTTGTTCCCCTTCGTCATGCCCGTGTCATGCGCCATGGTTTTCGCTTTTTCCTTCTGTTGTGCATGGTATCGTTTGCCACGGTGCCAGTCGCGGTCACTTCCTGACCCGCGTGCTGGCTCAGAGGAAACGCTATAGCCCGGCACTTCTCAGGTGCTCCCGTCATTGGCGGTTAGCAGATACTCGTTTGAGCTGGCGGAATTATCGCCCTTGGTGAGGCAGCCTGTGATGGTACGCGTTTTCGATTTTGAGCAGGTATCGCTGCTCGTCTCCTCGGCCGAGGAAACTCCGAAGGCCAGCAGAATCAAAGACCAGAGCAAACTCCTCACGCTCATATTTGCGTCCAAGCAAAAACAATGTGTCGTCAAATTTTCGAATACGATGGTCGGACGTAACGGTCAGTTTGGTCGATGAGACAGGATGCCGCTCGCGTTCGAGGAGGAGCGAACATGGTGCAAAGATCTAAAAAACGCTGGGTTGCCGGGGTAAAGACAGAATCAACTTACCCGCCCGAAGGATTGTTCACGAAGAGTGCAGCCACCATCGCCAGAACTCTGGCCTCGAAGGAGGTTTCACCAAAGGGCCCCGGATCTGGTATGCGCATGCTGACCTACTTTATCAATCGGGCTGGACGGGGTCTCACCGCTGAACGGCGCAAGGAACTGGAAAAGGCAAAGC
>JBPYDQ010000832.1:0-2433 GCA_051986135.1 Terriglobales bacterium
AGGCTCCGAGGCGACCCGGACCAGTTTTGCGGTTCGGCCATCCGCATATGGGAGCCCGTCCAATGTATGGTCACTGCGACTGCGAGAAGAAGGCATGCCGCGAGAACCGCAATGCCCCATCGCGCAGCCGCATTCTGCAGCCATAAGCGAGGAGAGGCGGCCCCAAATCCCACTCTTTCCCTCTGTGGTTCCCACTTCTCGATTCTCCGCACGCTAGACATCAGGCCGTCCCGGGCCGGCTGACTGTCCCATTCTTCGGTTTCGCGATCTTGATCCAAGGTCGCGGCGAGAAAAGGCATGCCCGCCGCACTGATCAGCGAGTATTCGTGGCAGACTTGCCGGCAGGCGCGGCACACACGAAGGTGGTTGTTCAGCTCAAGCCGCTCAATATCGTTGATCGTACCCCGGTGTGCCAGTATCGCTAGCTCTTTGAACTTCTGGTGATCATCCAGTCGTTCACTGATATGCATGGTGCCTTTCCCTGAACCTCCTTATCGCCGGGCTCTTGCGCAACCGCTCCAAGCCACGATACAGGTGGTGTCGGACATTACCTAAGGGTTCGTTGAGCCGTTCGCTAATTTCCCGCAGTTCGAGACCCTGAAAATAGAACAACTCAAGCGTCGCGCGCTGCATTTGAGTGAGACCCTCAAACGCTGAGAGGAGGCACGCGAAGTCAATCCTCAATCCGACTTCGCGCTCAATATTAACCTCTCCCTGCAGAGTATCGTCCAAAGAATCGATATCTGTACCAGAGTAAAACCCTCTGCGCGCCAGATGGGAACGGTGATCTCGCGCCCGGCTGAAAGCGATCTGCACCAGCCAGGTCTTGCCGCTGCCTTTTGCTGGATCAAACTGGGAGGCCTTCTGATAGATCGCGAGAAAGACTTCCTGGACGACCTCTTCGGCCTCGCCCTTATCGTTTAGCAGGCGCAGCGCAATTCCGAACACCAATCTCGAGTAACGAGTATAAAGTTCATCCAGGGCCTGGTGATCGTTGACTTGGATCCAAGCCATCAATTCCTCGTCGCTGGGAGAGCGACGTTCTCTTTTGCCGGATGCGGCAAGGTCATCCTCGCGTCCGTTCCCCCACACCACGGGAAACGGCAGCGCGCGGCCATTCGGAGGAGAGCTCATTGTTGCTGAAGCAGCAGGTTGCGGGACACTCAATAACCCTGAGCGGACAACTGGCGATCCCCGAGTGCTCCTTAGTCCACGAAACCCAGCGCGCACCATACATCAGCCGGATAGCAACTTTCCAGCACAAAAAGTTCAACATACAACATCAACTAAATCTTCGAAATTGCGGTACAAATCCGCCATATGTGCCGTATCTAAGTGATCGATTGGTGTGGGAGATTTTGTCTTCACCACGAGCTTGGAGTGTGCTAGCGTTCGCTTCACTGAAAGCCCCGCTTGCTGGATTCTTGGGGTTTGAGGTAGAAGCAGACAGGTTCCTATGGGTGCAAAGTGCTCCAGGCTTACTCTCGTCGTTTTTCTGCTTGCACAACTTCACGCACAGTCGACGAATGCATCCTTGACTGGCCGGATCACAGACCCGAACAAGGCGGTGATCGCTTCTGCCATGGTTACGGTCATTAACTCTGGCACCGGAATCCATTACCGAGGCTTGACCAACGAAACCGGTCAGTATTACGTTAGCAACCTGCCGCCTGGCCGGTATCGCATCGAAGTCGAGAAGCTGGGTTTCAAGGCTGTCATACAATCCGG
Source organism: Terriglobales bacterium (assembly GCA_051986135.1). GTDB lineage: Bacteria > Acidobacteriota > Terriglobia > Terriglobales > Acidobacteriaceae > Gp1-AA122. Next base: position 1,729 of record JBPYDQ010000832.1, read on the forward strand.
CGTCATCTTGCATGTGCAAGACGCCCTGCAAGTGAACTTCGAAATGACCTTGGGCTCGGCTTCCGAAAGCGTTACGGTCGCGGGCGAGGCGCTGCCGCTGGACACCGAGTCATCCACCGTCGGCACGGTAGTGGAGCAGCGCAAAGCTAACGAGTTGCCGCTGAACGGTCGCAACGTGTTCAACCTGATCGTGCTGGCCCCGTCGGTGATCCCACAGGGGAGTGCCAACGGAACTCCCATCGGCGTGAATCCCTTCGGATGGGGCAACTACCAGGTAAGTGGTTCCTTCGGAAACCAGAGTGCCGAGTATCTCGATGGACAGCCGCTGAACATCGGTTACATCAATCTGCCAGTCCTCATTCCCACGCAAGATTCCATTCAGGAGTTTAAGGTCCAAACCAGTAACCTTGGAGCTGAATGGGGGCACTTCGCCGGCGGAGTGACAAACCTGAGCACCAAAGGCGGCACCAACCGCCTGCACGGCGAAGCCCATGAGTACCTGCGAAATCGGATCTTCAATGCCAACGACTTCTTTCTGAATGCCGCAGGAAAACCACGTCCACCATGGGTGCAAAACCAATTCGGCGCAGATGCCGGTGGCCCGTTGCGACTGCCCAGCTATAACGGCCGCAATCGAACATTCTGGTTTGGCAGTTGGGAGGGATTTCGCCTGCGAATCGGGCAGCCTTACACCGCGACGGTTCC
>JBPYDQ010000833.1:0-3147 GCA_051986135.1 Terriglobales bacterium
GCAGATGGTCTGATTATCGTCACACCCGAATACAACCATGGTTACTGCGGCTTGCTAAAGCATGTGCTTGACAGCTGCCTGAAGGAATACATTCACAAAGCGGTCGGCATTGTGGGTGTGTCGGCAGGGCCGTTCGGTGGAACGCGTGTCGTCGAGAATCTTCTGCCGGTGATGCGCGAGCTGGGTCTGGTAACTATCTTTTGGGATGTGAACTTCTCGACTGTGCAAAATCGCTTTAGCGCAAGCGGAGATCTACTCGATTCTTCCTATGTTAAACGTGTCGATAAATTCCTGAAGGAACTGATCTGGATGTCACGAACTCTCCGGTACGGTCGTGAAAATGTCGCGTTGTAATCCAGAGCTGCAGGTGAAGAGTTGCCTCGGGTGACCTATGCAAGTTGAAAAAATGAAATGTCCGTGTTGCGGATCTGAAATGAATCATCATGCGGACAAGCTCATGCCGTCAGAGTCGCCGGAAATAGGCTCTGACTCAGCATATGGAACAGTCGTGATTGAATTTCACAGTTGCCCTTCGTGCGGTTCAGGAGCGACGCGCGATGTTCAGAAGGACTCATGACGGGGGTGTCGAAGCAGCATGCTGCGGGCTGGGGCGCGCCGCCGATCAATTGACAGAGCCGTTGGCTCAGGAGGTGCAACATGGCCGATGATCAGGAACTTGTCGCCAGTGTGCGTTCCGCTCTCGCGGGGAGTGGCGCCGTCCGCGAAGTCCGTATGTTCGGCGGGATCGGTTTCATGCTGAACGGCAACCTCGTCACTGCAGCGTCTAGCCGCGGCCTACTGCTCCGCATAGGGAAAGACCGTCAGGCTGAGGCGCTCGCACAGTCCGGCGCACGGCCGATGGTGATGCGTGGCCGAACGATGGAAGGCTATGTCTATGTCGATCCCCCGGCGCTGAACAAGCAGGCGTTAAAGAACTGGCTCCGGCTGGCAATTGCGTATGTGCAAACTCTGCCGCGAAAGGCAGAGCGAAAACCCAAACAGAGAAAAGGAAAACGAACCTGAAGACGCGTGAATACTCCTTGGTCGTGACGTTATCGAGATTGGCGATACAGCAGATTCCAGCCAATGCGGTCCCTGGGTCGCACACTCAAAGGTTGCTGGGAAATAAAAGCTTCATCAATGGTCGCGTTTGGTCGTTTGTCTCTCGCGACCGAGTGAACTCAATCTCCTTGCGGTTAAGTAACACGGAGTCGTTCGCGCTTAGCAGCCTGCCATCAAGCAGCACTTAGTTTCCTTCGTGAGAACTCTGCGGCTTTGGTTCGCAGTAGAGTTCGAAACGCCAAAATATGCGTTACGAAAAGGAGGGGCACGTAGGCCGCAAAGACAAAATACCCGGCGCCCAACAAGCCTTGATTATCTGGTAGTGATATGCGGCCTCCTTGGTAAAAAGCGAACAGCAGATCCGCGGTTCCGAAGGTGTTAAAGACCCAGGTCAGCCATCTCCCACTACGGCTTCCGAGGGTAGCCAGGGCGAGCAAAGCCAGAGTGGCACTCAAGAGGTCGCCGTAAGCTACTGGTTGAGCAAATGTGGCAGGTAACTGTGGAGACACAACACCCGGCATTACAAATGCCAATCCGAGGAACCTGAACCCATGCAGCAGGAGGATGGGCTTCAGTTTCTCGGGACCGGGGTGCTCTCTTAGCTCTGGCCAAATGTAATACCGCGCCACTGTTCCCCAAACAGCCAAGCCGAACGCTGCGCTGATTCCGAACAAAACTGTGATGGCATGATTGCTCCTCTTGGCGGCGGCTTTCCTTGCGAACGACCGCCGCCAATTCGTTCTTTTTCGTTAGGCCGTCTGTGACTCGGTTGGCAGTGCAATTTGATACCAGAGTCACTGCTGCGCTGCTGGACCCATTAATGCCCTCAGTGGCATTAAAGGTCCGACGGGAATGTATTCGTGATCCATCAACTGTTCCTTCGTGAGCGGCAGCGTTTCCACAATGGCGCGTGCCTCGTCCTCGGTCTTCACGTCGAGTAGGACGATGACACCTCTGCCGTCGCCGCGCGAATACCACTCGCGGATTTTCCCGTCGAAGTAGAGCTTCACAGTTGCCCGAATCTCGGACGGGATCACGTCTATGATCTGTTGAGGGGTTACACCCTTTTGGGGAGTCTCAATGACCAGCACTCCGGTGGTTTTAGGTATAGCAATGCTGGGCACGCCTGAAACGGTCCCAGGCTGCGATTGCGCTACTGACGCCGCAGGAAGCACTGCCATAAGCAAAGCGATCATGAATTTCATCAGGTTCTCCTCTCGATTCAGTTTGGTCTCGTTCCCCTTCTGTTATAAGAGTACGACCGTACTCTTAGACGACAAAAAAAGTTAGTCGTTAGCGAAGCTCTTTATAAAAAAGTTCCTCGCTTCCATCAAGATCTGTTCACGTCTTTGAGGGTCCGAACTAACGCGGGCCATCATCAACACACCTGCCATGCTGGGGAACAACAAACTGATCTTCGCCAGTTTCTCGTCTCGCGTTTTACCAGGCATGAATGGCACTAGCCGCTCACGATAAGCTTCCAATAGCACTTCTATCCTTCTCCGCACACCTACTGGTTTGCGCGCGAGTTCCGGCCCCAAGGCGGCGCGCACGCAACCGGTCCCCGGCGAATTTGCGTGGCCTGCGCTTAGATAGCGCTCGATGATCGCCCGCAGAGCTTGACCCTCGGGCGCGGACTTTGCAACCTCGACCATGCCTCTCCCTGTCTCGTCGAGTGCTCGTGCCACCGCTTCGACGAACAGGTCGTCCTTGCTCTTGAAATGCCGGTAGAAGCCCCCCTTTTGCAGGCCTACCTTCCTCATCACCGTCCCTATGCCGCTGCTGTCCCCGCCGCGCTCGCGGAAGAACCGAGCGGCCACGGAAAGAATTTTCTCGTGGTTCTCCGCTTTGTGCTCCCGTGAATATCGCACAGGATAAGCGTACGGTCGTACTCTAATACCTGTCAAGGCCAAAATTGATCCCACCAACGCTGGCCCTCCCGCCATCGTTCGCTCGTGCCGGCGCGCAGTTCGCTGGCTCAGGTTTTCTTGCTAGGCTACGCTCGAACTTCGTAATCAAAGCCGCCAAGGCTTCCGGCTGCTCATGCGTGGTGAGGTGACCGCCGGGCAACCGCTCGATCTGGAG
>JBPYDQ010000834.1:0-3558 GCA_051986135.1 Terriglobales bacterium
GGGTTTTGCTTGGGTGTTTCGAAGTTCATTCGCCTACAAGGTGGACAGAAGATACGGCGCAGGGCTGCGCTACGACTTGTTCTCACCAACCATCCAGTAGAATCTTAAGCTGGGATGATCAGGACCCACGATGAACGCTGCCGATTTCCGACGGATCGCATTGAGGTTGGAAGGGGCCGAGGAAGGCTCGCACATGGGTGCGCCCGACTTCCGTGTAGGCGGTAGGATTTTCGCCACCCTAGCGTCCCAAGATGAGGGCTACGGGAACCTGATGCTCACGCCGGAACAACAAGCAGACTTCGTGCGCGACCTGCCAGAGGTTTTCCTGCCCGTTCGAGGTGGATGGGGAAGGATGGGAGCAACCCACATTCGTCTGGCGAAAGCGAACGAGGATGTGCTGGCGGGCGCACTTCTTACGGCCTGGAAGCTCAGAGTGGAAAAGAACGCAAAGGCGAGCAGAAAGAAGCGCGGCGCCCGGCGTAGGTGAGCTAGAAGTATCTTGAACCGGTTTGATTGTTGCCGTGTAGCCAGGACGAGGTACCAAGTATGTCTGAATTGAGACCGCGAGTTCTGCTTTTGCTTCTTTGGGTTGCAATTTGGGCAGGCCCGCTCACTGTGGGTCAGGAGTCGGACGCCAGCAAAGATAGAAAAATGAAGGTTCCCAGCGTAGCAGGAGAACCCGCCCTCGTTCTAAAAATTTCGGCAGTGGGGAGGCGGGGTATTGTGTCCGTGCGGAATGAAGGAGGCGCGGAGGTGCAGAGTCTAGAGTGCCCCCTACTTCGGGACGAGGTTGCGGCAACACAGCAGGAACTGGCCGCCGTGCGCGAGCAATTTGTAAGGCAATTTGTGGTGATGGACTTGGACTCCGACGGCCACCCGGACTTGGCCGGCATTCGGGAATTCGGCGCGAAGTGGGCTCGGTACTGCGTTTGGCTTTACGATCCAAACCAACACATTTTCGTGAAGAATTTTCTGGCAGAGCAAATGGAACTCCTGACAAACCTCACTTCCCTTGAAGGCGGTCTGGTCTCCTCATCCCATATGGGGCCGACGAATCCTTGGCAAGCTGTGTACCGGATTGTCGGAGCGCAAGCAAGTCGGCCTGAACGACAACTGGTTCCGGTGTTCTCGTGCTTGTTAGAGACAACGCCCGATGGGGATAAGCCGACGGCAGTGGTTGTGACGCGGTTTGACAGCGGACAACCGGTTGTCCAGCGAAACGACGCGGTGAAAATGGGAATGAAAGAGGCTCTCGCTAAGTGCGGCTCGGCAAAGTCGCGAGCCGAGAAATAGGTGCCCCCACAATCTCGTAAGGTTCTGGCCTTATTTCGCAGCTCCGTGTGTCGTGGTTGAGGTCCAGTTCCCACCCGAACGCGGTTAATAAGCGCAAACGCCTGATGCTTACCTCGAACCACTCGCGCAACGCGGGCCATGCAGAGGTGCTGGAGTCAATGCGCTGATTTCATCAAGTAATGCTGCTCGCAATTACAAAATCTCACCCTTCAGTTCCTCGGGGATGAGTTCCTTGTGTCGCCGGTACACTGGGTACAAGAGGTTCTCGCCGACCTCCCAAGCCACCCTCCCGAGCGCAGACTCAAATTTCTTGTGTTCGTCAGGCGGTTCCGTGTCTTGCGATTTGCAACGTAGATCGGTTAGGCGTTGCTCGAAATCCGACACGACCTTTAACAGCTCCCTTGCCAGTTCAGTACTGGAGAGAAGATTGTAGGGCGACTCAGACCACCTTCGAACGCGAGTTGGAGCTTCCCCTTCTCCCTCGGGCAGAACTCGTAGCTCGACGACATCTGCAACTTTCAAATCGAGAATCGGCCACTTTAAACTTACGGTCTCTGTTTCGTTGGTCTCGGTGCCACTAATGGTGACACTGATCCCGGACTCATTTTCTTTGGGGCGGTTCTTCATATTGAGGTGAGCGCTGAGATACCCCGGGCCGCGCACCGAAGCAACAATCGGAGTACCGCCATTCACATTCATCGATAGCCGCATAGTGTTGGGCTCCTGCCCTCAATAAATAGCCGTCGAAGATCGGGCCTTGCGCCCATTGACCAATTGACCATGTCGCACGTGCCGATTCAGGCCTTCCTCAATTCGTGGTTCGCGTTGGCTCGTCAAGGCTGTATTTCCTCTGATGTTTACGGAAACATCAACGCTGATGGTCTGCCCAAAAGCTTCGAGGGCGATCATGGGGACGATACTGGATGTCCACGTTAGTGCTGATACGGCAGGGCTAGTTGCCTCAGTCGCCCGTGTGCGCATTTGCATGTTGCGGAGTCTAGCATGGTGACTGTCCTGACACGCAAAAGGCAGCTACCGATAAAACGCCATAGTGCCAAAGTCTCTTTCGCAGGGACATGAGTGTTGTCGTCTTATTGCTACAAATAGTAACCGCCTGCCCTACACTGAGTGCCATAGGGAGTGTAGAGTGCCGCAGCCGCATTTCTAACGCTCATAGCCAATCCTGGCCCGCTCTCGATGTTCGACAATAGGTCCTTTGAGGCATAATTAACGCCTTACCCCAGTTGGGATTTTCATTCTTGTGGGACAGGAAGGTTTGCATGCGCAAGACGAATATGTGCCGCAATGTGTCGATTCTCTTGTTTGGATGGGCTTCATGCGCGTCTGTTGCTCTGGCGCAAGGGACGACAAGCCAGGAGATTCAGGTTACGAATACGGGCATTTCAGGTCTGTGGGTGTTAGCGAACGTCAGTTACGCGGGCATGCGGGCGCAAAACAACAGCAGCAAGTTTTGGCGAATCCTGGCATTCATCTTCGGCCTCCCCGGCACAATCGTGACGTTTTTCGCCGTTAAGGAGGGGAACGACCGCGCATATGGGGTTGACCTGCCCCGAAAGGGGAGGTCATAAGGGTGACAACATTTGGATTCCAACCGCGCACTCAAAGATTGTGTCCATCCAGGTCATCGAACGATTGCTGGGGTAACATCGCTTGCACTCACAATGGCTGCTGCGGTGGCACTACTGAATCTTAACGTTCTTTCTTCCGCTTACGATCGATGTTGGGCCAATACTGAAACTCAGGGGCATAGAGTTCGCCTTCAAGGTCTGACAGGCGCTGCTGGATTCGTGCTTGCGCATCCGCGATTGCTTGATTGTAAATGGCTGGTCCGACCTCCTCCACAAAGTAGTTGAGCAGCAGACCTGCGGCCATGTTGCCGATCGGCTCAGGCATATTCTCTTGGAAATAACGCTGAATGGATGTGATCGCGTCCGAACGGGCTTCTTTGGAGAGTTCGATTTTCACGTGGCTGTGGTCCTCTGGGCAAATCTTAGCATTCGTGACTGGCGTAAGATCGATTACGCTCATTGACACGGAGGTCAAAATCGTCACCAGTGTACCGGGCTTTCACGAACGTTTTGTCCTCACGCGCCTTCCGTATGTACCGCATGAGCGTAATTGCCTTCATCTCGGCGAACAGCGAGGCACGCCGATGTCTTCAAGGCTCATCGGAAACATCCATTTCGTTCCGTCGACAGTCACTGTGTAGAACATGTTCCCGCTCCGGTAGATGGAGAAGTAGGC
>JBPYDQ010000835.1:0-2967 GCA_051986135.1 Terriglobales bacterium
GCGCTATCGGCTCCGTATGCGCAACGCCAGCGATGACATTCATCCGATTCACCTGCATCGCCACAGCTTTGAGCTGACCAGGTTGGCTGGGGCACCGACTGCGGGAATCCTCAAAGATGTCGTCATGTTGGGAGGCTACCAGGAATCTGAAGTCGATTTTGTCGCTGACAACCCAGGAGCTACGCTCTTCCATTGCCACCAGCAATTACACATGGATTTTGGCTTCATGATGATCTTTGACTACGTTTAAAATTCTACAAAGGTAATCGGAAGATTGGTTAAGATTGGCATATCCTGTCCACAGGTGATCGCTGTTACACAGGAATATGATTGGCCGGACGAACCGACGTGCTGAAGAGCGCATGCTTGCGAAGATCGAACTCGGCTCACTCTCCGCGTAAACAGGCGTGTATCTTTTTGGGGGGCTCTTCAAGTTCACGATTTCCGAAAGGGAAGGTAACTCTACGTCCATTACTCTCCGTTTGAGACTAAACCGCAAGAACTGAGCGTCAGATCGTGAAGGGCGAAAAACGCAGAGTGCTTTTCCAGGGTTGATGCCAATGACGGGCCCATTCTCGGGAGAGCAGCGGAGAAGTCCGTACCGTCCTGACGCTTGAAGATTTCCATGCGGAGCATGATAGATATTCGAGCGTCTACACATCCAAGCCAATCGACCTCATAAGTGCTAACCCGTTGCTCTTGGTGACCACACCTTCGCGCAGCTTGTAATCGAAGTGCATTCTCCCATCCTCAAATTCCTCTTGGAAGTGGAAGTTCTGCAGCCGACCGCCAATGCGACCGTTCATATCAGTTAACGCTAAATCATGGGTGCTGACGAGACCGATGGCTTTGCGACTCAAGAAAGCGCTGATCACGCCCTCAGCGCCGATAAGCCGATCCCGAGAGTTCGTTCCTTGTAGTAACTCGTCAAGAAGAAACAGCAATGGAAAATCGCCGGTGGTCAAATCAAAGAGCTTGCGAAGGCGGGTGATTTCGGCGTAAAACCGGGAGCTACCATCCTGCAATGAGTCATTGATGCGAATGCTAGCTCCGGCTTGCAGCGGCGTCAGCCGAAGGCTCTTCGCCCGGACTGGCGCGCCAGCCATTGCTAGCACCACATTGACTCCGACAGCCCGCAAGAGCGTGCTCTTTCCTGACATATTCGACCCGCTTATCAGCAGTACTCGCACTTGTTCGGAAATGGTCACGCTATTGCGCACGCAGGTCGCCTCTGCAATGAGCGGATGCCCGATTTCTGTGCCCTGAAGGAACGCGCTGCCGGGTAGGAATTCGGGAAACGGATCGGCGGGATGTTCGTAGCTGTACGTCGCCATCGAAATGAATGCCTCAACTTCGCCGACCACTCTTAGCCACGCCCTCACCGCTGAACCGTGGAGCCTTCGCCAGCGTTCAGCGACAAACGCAAGTTGGATCGAATACATCAGGGGTACGTCCAATGTGCGCACGATCAGGTTTCTGCGCGACTCGCTCCAGTTGACTATTTTGCTCAGGCGAGCCATGGCACAGGATGCTGTTATGGCCGCAGAACTCAGGTCGGTTTGGAGCATCTGCAAATAGGGACATGTGAATTGCTGGCTTTCGATCCGCGCCAGCATGCCCGACAGTAGGTTCAGGTCGAGGAATGCTTGTTCTGACCCTGCCAACACTCGCCCCACGGATTTTCGGAAGAAGTACATTACTCCCGCTTCAACCAGCAACGTGAAAATAAGCGGAATCGAACTCCCCTGATATGCCCAGACGAAGGCTCCTGCGATGGAGAAAATAGCGACCACGAGTACCGGCCATTGCGCCCATTGGGGACTTATCTGTCTCGGTGCTTCCGCCCAGTTAAGCAGAGCGTCAGGATGCACGCCGATCTCTGCATCTTTCCCCAACAATGCCAAATCCTCCCGAAAGTCGAGTTCCAGCCGTAATTCCCGCACTGCCTCGTGTCGCTGGCGAATTTGATCAATGCTGGACGGCGATAGCAGCCATTGCGCGAGGGTTGCTTCCCCTATGCGGGTTCGAGCCGTCGAAAGGAGTTCAAACAGCCCGCCAGTTCCGAATAAATCAAGATCAGCGGCGTACTCGTGATGAGGATCGTTGAATCGTTCGCCCGTCTGTCCCATCCCTGCCCATCGGTCTTCAATGCGGGCCAATCCTCTCCTATAGACCGAGACCGCCCGATTCGCTAACTCCTTCGCACGGAGCACGCGTGAGTGGTACATAGCGACGGCAGCGAACGCAATGATCGGCAGTATCAGCCACCAAAGTGACACAGCGTGCCGACTGATGGATTCCCATCCAAGGGCGGCGGTGATGATTGCTAGAACCAGCCGGGTATTGCCAAGCCGCGGGTGAATCCGTTCGCAGCGGTCAGCGCGAGCCTGGCGATCTTGCAGGCGTTCGCGATATTCATCAGCGGGCGAGCATTTTGGCTTGGAAGCTCCCATATGTGCTGTCGACCAGGTCAACTTTCCGCCCATGCTGCGTCCCGACAGGCAGCTATTTTACCTGTGCCCAGACTTGCTCGGTTACCAGCAGAATCGGCCGGATAGTTCAGGCGGCACCTAACGCCGGGTATTCGTGCAGCCGAGGCCTGGGCCGCCAGGCAGCACCGAGACCGAAGTGTCTGGAAGGCAAATGCCACGGAAGCTGCGATCCGCTCGCTGGCTGAAGCCATGCCCGAAGGACATTGTCTTTGAGGTTACCAGGAAGGACAACAAGTCCGAACTTCGCTCTACGCACGTTGGTTCCCACCTTCCGAACGCTCCGGCGGCTGTTCAGAAGCATGCAGTGTTTGGATCTACGAAAATTCGCGCAGCCCAATTACGACAGGTACAGGGCCGCCCACCGGAAGGATAAAGGAGATGCAGAAAAGGCGTCTCTATGATGAAGGGCTCGAATCAAAGTGAGTTAGCCAGCCATCGCGAGCGCAACCCAGGGTCACTCCTCCTTGATTGTTTT
>JBPYDQ010000836.1:0-7215 GCA_051986135.1 Terriglobales bacterium
TTGATCAGATCCCTCCGCAATGATTCGAGCCTTGTCCGCGAACGACGGGCAAACCAGAAGTTGAGTGCTCGCAACGCTAGATCTAACTTCAGTATTGCCGACCACCCACCCAGAATCGTGGGCATCCTCGGCAATGGGCTGCATCGGCTATAATTTGCGCGTGTGTCATGGCCCTTGCGGCGCTGATTGGTCACGCAATCGTCAAGCATTTATCAGGAGCAATCATGGATGAAGACAGTTTTATTCCGGTTGCAACCAATGACAGGTCGCGAAGTGACCTCGTCGAGCGCGGGTTCCGTCGTCAGCCGCTCAGGGTTGATGTAGACATAGCACGCTCGATGGGTTCGTTATCCCATGCAGCTTGGTCTGTTCCAAAGGACAAGTATTACGATGGGGGTGACAGGTATCGTTCCTTAAATCGTGTCAGGGCCGAGATTGTTGAGGGGGGTGTAAAGGTTTGGTTGAGCGAAGAGAACACGCCCTACGTGCAGCTGAAAAAATACAACACGACAATCGGCGGCCAGCCGCGAGAGTACGCTCCGCTGCCACCGGCGATCGCCGGTTCGGTAGGCGTTCGAAAGATGATTGCTTACCACCTTCATTACCTACCGCTGTCGACGGTGGGTACGAAGTACTTGGTCAACGTTCATCCAATAAGGTTCGCCGCTGCGCCTGGCCGGCCGTGCGACACGAGTCCACCGGGCTTACACAAAGACGGGGAAAAGTATATCGCCACGCATCTAGTGGGCCGCTGCGGCGCTCAGGGCGGCGAAGTCGTCATAACTGACAATGACAAGCAGGAAATGGATCGCTTCACGATGCGCGAATCGGGTGAGTGTTACGTCTTCGACGATGATCGAATCTGGCATATGTTAACGCCAGTGGCCGTATTGGAAGGCAATCAGTACGCCTACCGTGACACGCTGGCATTCGATATGCTGCCAGAGGGCTGGGAACCTACGAAGTGATCGGTGACGAAAGGACTCGAACCCCGGCACAGGCTTTGTCCCGTAAGACGGTCTAGCACATTCAGCTTGAACTAATCGCAAGACCACGTCGCTCAGTTCTGGTAAGTGGCGAAACCCGAAACTTGCTCTCGGGCGGAACGCAATTGATGTCCGGTTAGCTAACGATACACCAAGGCTTCTACCTTCAACAAGAACGAAGTATACTTACGAAACTAACTCGGCTGGCGCCGGGTTGGAATCCTTGCAGCCCCTTCAATCCCTTCCCGGTTCTGAGGATGTTGTCTTGCAACTCATAGGGCCCTTCTGAAACCGGAGAATGTTCCAAAATTCCTAAACGAAGGAGACAAAAGAATGAGGAAGTTGCTTCTTGCAGTTCTCGCTTTGCTTTGTGTAAGCGCGGTGATCGCGGCCGCCCAAACAGAAACAAACCACTTACGTGCCAGGCTGACGGGCCTGGAGGAAGTTGTGGGACCAGCAACCGTCATAACGGATGGCACCGGCACCTTCACCGCCACCATCAACAACGATGCGACGCTTACCTATACGTTGACTTACAGCAACCTTTCTACCCCCGTCACGCAGGCCCACATCCACGTTGGTGCAACGAAGATCAGCGGCGGCGTCTCCATCTTTCTGTGCAGCAACCTGGGCAACGGACCAGCCGGCACTCCCGCTTGCCCGAACGACGCCACCAACTCCGGGACGGTATCGCACACTGTTTCGGCTGCTGATGTAGTCGGACCGGCCGCCCAGGGAGTTCCGGCAGGCGACTTCCGGAACGTCCTTCGCGCTATCGCCAGCCACGTTACCTACGCCAACGTTCACACCACCAACCATCCTGCCGGTGAAATCCGGGGCCAGATCCGGCAACTCGGCCACGATGAGGACGATGAACTCCCGGGCGCTCGCTAAGTCGTTCACTGCATCATTTAATGGAGGCCGGTGGCGCATAGACCAGAGTCAACGCAAACGACATGCTTGCTGCCGTGCGCCAGCAACAGCTTGAAGGCGTTATCGGGAAGCCAAAGGCGGGTTAAGGTCATGCCTTGTCTAACCTCAAGCAACTTGACATTGTGTGAGTTGCGATGTTCCTGAAACTTTTCAGTATGGTACGTTAGCCGACGCAACGACAGAAGCGCCCAGGCTTCTGTCTTGCTCTCAACCAACTGTCCATCCGCACAAAGGAGCATTCATCCATGAACAATTTCAATGTATCGCGGCGGCAACTTGCCAAACTTAGCGTGGGCGCGGCGGCGGCAAGCCTGGGGTCCTTTCCGGGATTACAGGCCATTGCTGAAGTGCGTGGAGACGAAACAATAGGCCGGGAATCGTCGATTGCCGGCAAGCCAGTGTTCGCGGCCGCATTCGACCATGCCTATTCATTCCTGAATACCATGATGGATGCTTACGCGCAGGGACAAACCGTGCGCCTCTCACAAAGTTACACCGACCAACAGGGGCTGCAAACGACTGGGTTTGTTTACGACAATTCCGTCGTCCTGCAAGCTCATCTGCTCCGCGGGCGCGGAGATGATATCTCGCGCGCGGTGTTGCTTGGTGAAGCACTGCTGCATGCGCAGCAGACTGACTCCAGAGGCGATGGGCGAGTGCGCCAGGCATACTTCGTTGACCAGCCTGATGCTAATGGAGTCTTTCTCAGGCCGGCCCTTTTTCCCTTCTTCTTTTTAGGTTCTGCTGTAGGCGACATGGCCTGGACGGGCATCGGACTGGCACAACTCTTTCGCCGCACCGGTGACCCGCGCTTTCTTGAAGGAGCGGTACGGCTGGGGCGCTGGATCGTCAACAATACTTTCGACACTCGGGGAGCAGGCGGCTTCAACTTTGGCGTGGATAACGGCAATAACCCGCTGCTTTTCAAATCGACCGAACACAACATTGATTGCATTGCCCTGTTCAACATGCTGACTGCGCTGACAGGCGATCGCACTTGGCTGGGCCAGGCGGAACATGCCCGAATTTTTGTCAATGCCATGTTCCATGCCGACGGAGGCTTCTTCTTTACAGGAACTGCACCCGATGGAGTGACGGTGAATCCTGTGATCAGCGAGAACAACATTCCGGAAGATGTTCAGACGTGGTCCTTTCTGGCAACAGGAGACCAGACGCAGGCTGTATCTATCGACTGGGCCAAGACCAATCTGGCGACTATCGACACGCCACAGACCATCCATAGCAGGCTGACAGACAATCACCGCGTATCCGGAGTGAGCTATGCCAGCCAGAGCATGCGGGTGCTCACGCCTTCGGACCCATTTTCTGCAGCGCCTGACCCGAACGCGGTGTGGCTGGAGGGAACGGGCCATCTAGCCGCTGCTCTCCTGGCTCGCGGTTTGAAAGCGGCTGAGGACCTTCCCGGCTTTCAAGGAGATGTGAGCACTGCGCGGGTTCTGCTGGATAATATACGCGTGACCCAGGAAACATTGGGCAGCGGTCAGACCGTTGCCGGGCGAGCAATACTGGACGGAGAAGGAGTTATTGCGGCTTCCAGTGTCTTGAACACTGGATTTGGGTTCTCCTTCAATCCAAACCGCCACATCGCTGCAACCGCGTGGTTTGTGATTGCCGGGCAAGCGGGCAATCCATTCAAGCTGGGCTTGCGTTCAGAGCAGGATCGCGAGGATCAGGGCTAGCGTCCTGTGCAATTACCAGCAAAAGGCCCTGGCCATTTGCTGGTATGCGATTCCTTCAACGCAATTTGCAGGTAAAAAATCATCAACCGGCAAGAAACTTGAGAAAAATCGCCATTGGGTGGAACAGCGGGCTTGAAGCTAGCATCGCTCTAATAGACGCATGGGCAGGGCTGCTGGAAGCCGGGAAGACAAGAAGTTCCCTCGGACCCTGTGAGCGTGAAGTGAAAAAAAATCAGAAAACGTTCCTGTCGGGACGTTTTCCATGATCTGAGCAGGTCGGCAGAATCAAAGTCACGGTTCAAACGCAACCTAGTTGTGCTCGAGCCCGAGTGACGGGCAAACCTTCCATTAGGACTCTAGGGAAGAGTTGCCGACCATCTGGGAGTGGGGCGGTTCGGTCAACACTACGGCGTCACCGAGAACATATCCGCAAAGATCCTGTTTATTCTTTTCCCGCGACCGCGCTATGAGCTGGTGATCTTTGCGCATTATTCTCGGTTCTCATGCTTTCACATCATCCTGGAGAATCTTGTGACTTGACGCCCTCCAAGGTTAGGTCGTACAAGTCATCTGCGCACATCAGCGCCGCATCGAGCTGATGGAGGTCCACAGTGCATATGAGCATTGTGCGTTGGAGGTCAAAATGAAAAGAACGTTGCCTATTTCGCGGCGAGTGCATTCGGAGCTATCCGTCCTCGCGAGAGTTGTACGACTTCCGATTGTTCTGGTCTCCCTTTTGTTCGTCACCGTTTTTCAAGCGGGCCCGCAGGACAAGCAGGCACTGATCCAGGAGGCCCTGAGCGCCGCCACGCCCGAAGTGGGTAAAACTGCAACTGTGAAGAACCGGGACGACGGCACGGTCCTCTAGCCGGGCACAGGAGCGTACACGTGCTATCCCACCCCAGAGTCGATGAAGAAGCGCGGCAAGGTGCCCATGTGCTTGGATAAGACTTGGCAAGCATGGAGAGATGCCTGGCTGAACAAAAAGCCCTTCAAAGCCAACGAAGTCGGCATCGCGTACATGCTGGCCGGTGATGTGGGAAGCAGCAACACCGACCCTTACGCCAACGCCCCGACCAGTGACAACCAATGGGTGGAGCCAGGACCGCACATGATGGTGATCGTTCCCAACCCGGAGGAGTTGCAGGGAATGTCCACTGACCCCTACAGCGGTGGCCCCTTCGTGATGTGGAAGGGCACACCGTATGTTCACATCATGGTGCCCGTCGGCAGGCGTCCAGAGGCCAAACGCTGAGCAGCGAAGAAAACTAAAGACCAAAGAGGAACAAGTGATGCGATACATTTACGTATGCGCCTTGGCGGTTGTTGTTATCACGAGTATGGATGCGGCAGAAAGCCCAAACCGCGTCACCATTCTGTACGATTCGTTCGGCAAGAATCCCGCCCTGACCATGGATTGGGGGTTTGCAGCCTTAGTCGAATATGGCGGCAAACGCATCCTCTTCGACACGGGCAACAATGCCAAAATTCTTGAACACAACGTAAAGGGCCTGGGCATCGATTTGCGAAAGCTCGATTTCGTGGTTATGTCGCACCGCCACGGTGACCATATGGGAGGATTGGCTTACTTGCTCAAAGTGAACCCTACCGTGAAGATCTATGCGCCGAAAGAGAGGTCCGGAGTGTACGGCGACGACCAGCCCAGCAGTACGTGGTATCGCAAGGACGCGTCTCTGCCCCAGGAATTGCGTTATTACAGCGGCACGCCACCCGAAATCATACACATGGGAAAGGCCTGGCCTGACGCCAACTTTCAGCTGATCGACAGGAACACCGAGATCGCGCCCGGCATGTATTTGATTGCGCTGGTCTCCGACAAACCCGGTACGCTGGAATTGCACGAGCTTTCGCTCGCTATTCACACGCCTGACGGCCTGGTCCTAGTGGTCGGTTGCTCGCATCCCGGGGTGGAGCACATCGTGCAGGAGGCGGCCGCCATTAATCCTCACATCAATATCCTGTTCGGTGGTTTACACCAGATCCAGGCACCGGATCCTGAAGTCGAGCGCATTGCAACGCTTCTGCACAACCAATACAGGCTGGAACGCGTGGCACCGGGACATTGCACCGGTGAGCCGGAGTTCGCCGCCCTGAAGAAAACATTTGGCGACCACTTCGTGTACGCGGGCGTCGGATCAGTAGTTGATCTGCCCAACTAAAAAAGGGCCGAGGTCGAGCTTTTCGGCGTGTCAGACGCCTCGGGTTTCGCCCAAGTGGAGGACAATCCATCCACGATCGGGGTGTCTCACTCCGACGAGGAGTGCGTTACACGTCCCAGTGGCTAGCGAAGGTCTACGCTGGCATCACACGATTGCGACCTTGACGTTGTTGATCGGGGGCAGCGATTCGAACAGGCAGTCCCACTGCTCACCACCCTCCCTCCCGATCCACAGCTGGCCGGTCGTCGTGCCGAAGTAGAGTGCAGGTGCCTTGAGTCGATCGATGTCCATCGCGTCACGCAGGACGGTGAAGTAGCTCTGCTTTCTGGGCAACCCACGTGCGAGTCGGCTCCACGACTCGCCGCCATTCTCGCTGCGCCACACGGCTGGCGCGCCGCCGGGACACGAGCGCGTCGCCCCCTCTAGGGGCATGACGTATACCGTATCGGCGTCGTTCGGGTGGACCACGATAGGAAATCCGAAGTCCGACGGCAATCCCTTAGCGATCGACCGCCACGATTGGCCGTAGTCGTCGCTGCGTAGTACGCCAATGTCCGGCCGGGGCCCGCCAGGCCCCGTCCAATCTGCCCATCCGCCGTGGTTCTGCATGTAGAGCCGACCGGGCGCGTCGTCGTGCCGCGCGATCTTGTGAACACACTGACCGAACTCGGGATAGGGATCAGGCGCGAAACCGGCGCCGACGCCTTGATTGGACGCCCTGAATGTTTCGCCACCGTCCTCGCTCAAATAGTGGCCGCCCGTTGAGATGCCCAAGTGCACGCGATTCCCGTCGCGAATGATCGTGTGCATGCAGAGCCCGCCATTGCCGGGTTGCCACTTTCGCGCGTGCTCGTGGTTGCTGATGCCAGGCACCAGGTCCCACGAATCGCCGCCGTCAAGGCTCCTGAACAAGGATGCCGGTTCCACGCCGCACCATAGGTCCTTCTTGTCAGCACCGGCCTCAAGCGCCCAGATGTTCGCAAGTGCACGGCCGTCGTCTTTGGGGAACGCTGGCGCCGATTTCGTCTCCGTGAAGCTTTTCCCCATGTTCGTCGAACGCAGCACTTTCATGCCGAAAAACGGATTGCAGCTCGAAGCATAGAGGCGCGGTGTTCCGCGCGTGTCGATCAGCGTGGAGTATACGGGGACCCCCGGGCCGAAGGGTCCGCGAAGAGCGAAGCTGCGCCTAGGCTTTGCGGCATCCGCGACGAACACGCCCTTCTTGGTGCCGATGGTGAGAATGATTCGATCCGCCATCTTTAGCCTCCTGAAATCGCCGGCAGGAAGGTGACCACGTCCCCCGGCGCCAGCGCCGTGTCGACCCCGTTGAGGTCGCGCATATTGTCCGAATTCACGTACACGTTCAGGTGCCGGCGTACCGTACCGGTTTCGTCACAGACATTGCGATACAAAGCG
>JBPYDQ010000837.1:0-3161 GCA_051986135.1 Terriglobales bacterium
TCCACCTCGCACAAATAACCAATGCAATAGCTGCAGCGGATACACGCAGGCCGTCCCCGGTACTCGACTGACGTAATGGCCAGCGGAGGATGAAAGGGTTTCCACCCCAGCCGCCGTGCAGCCGGGAACAACATCTGCGCCTCGAGATCCTCAGGAAACGGGGGCATTGGGTAAGGCTTGCGACGCGGCGGCCCGACGGGAGAGCTCTCGCCGCATATCCCGAGTTCGTACTCAGCTCTTTCGTAATAAGGCTCCAGATCGTCATAGGTGATGGGCCAATCCTCAACCGTTGATCCTGCAATCGAACTGTAGAGTGATTTCAGGCGGAAGGTCTGCGGGTGAAATCTCCACGAAAGGCCCTGATAACTGATCGTCCCTCCACCCACGCACCAGCCAACGATGGAAAAATAACCGTCAAGCGAAGACACTTCGCGTGACGCAGTCTCCGGGTCGGGGCGATAGGATTGAATTTCCACAAAATCCGGTCCAAAGCGTCGCCCCCTTCGATTCCACGGTGCCTGAGAGGCAGTGAGCTCATCATGGTCGAAGTCTGCCGCCGAAAAATTCCGGCCACGATCCAAAAGCGCCACTCGGATCCCAGCCCGCGCCAGTTCCGCCGTAACGATTCCACCGCCCGCACCAGCGCCAATTACAATCGCATCGACAAATGCTTCGCTCATAGCTTTAAACGTCACATTCGACTTGGATTACTGCGGCTCCGGGCAGTTCAGCACGACAAGACCTTAACGGCGAAGAAGCCGAATATCGGTCCCACCGCCAATTTGCTCAATGCATTTCCGGATGTCACCTGTGCCCGTGTCCAGCCGAATTGCTGGGTCATGAAATCGTAGTAGAAGGGCACTCCCCACACCGCCCAGCCAACAATAAAGAACAGGACAACGAAAGCCGTGAGAGCCCCTTGTATTTGATTGTGACTGAGCGATCCGTCGCCTGGAGAAGCGGCCAGACTAGCTGCGTCCTGGACCGAGATTGTGGTCACCGGCGGAGTAGGCGAATGACTCATGGATTCGTATCGATCAAGGGTCTGTAGGTATCGGGACGGCGTTCCTGGATCATAAGACTCTTGAGCTCACCATCGGCCGGCCCCACAGAAAGCCACCATAGGCGTGATTCTCTTGTGAGGTCGAGCTCGGCCGTGGCCAGGCCGTCGGCCGTTTCCGCCATCACTTCTCCATCCGGATTAACGATCCGACTCGGAGCTCCGTCGCTAACCGAAGCAACCAAATACACGCCGTTATCTAGAGCCCGGGCTCGGGTGATCGTGTCGAAGTGTCGGGCGCTCGGGTCTCCTGCTATCGGCAGGAATACGATCTCTGCTCCCTCAAGACGCATGACCCGAAACGTTTCAGGGAAGGCGAAGTCCCAACAGATCAGAATCCCAATACGCCCAAAGTCCGTATCAAAAACCGGGTAGTCACTCCCAGGAGTTTCGCCATCCTCGACTTCAGCAAGAGGAAGATGCGTTTTCCTGTACTTCCCCGCGATTCGGCCCTGACGATCAATCAGCACCGCCGTGTCGTAGGTCTTGCCGCTGTCTAATTCCAGCATGCCGGCAATGATATAGGTGTTGTATTCTCGCGCTTTGTGCGCCAAAGCGTCGGTCACCGGGCCTGGAATCGGCTCGGAACGATCATGGACTGTGCCTTTCGCTCCATGTTCGGGAAAGAACTCGGTTAGCAGAATTGCATCCGGTTTCTCGCGGCCAGCTTCGTCCAGAACCTTTGCCATGAGCTGGAGGTTGTCTTGAACCGTGGTATCCCAGGACTGGGCGATCCTTGTTGTGACCACCCTTACCCTGCGCGGTGGAGGCTCGCTCGCTTCGACCAGGCTGGGATTCCGGAAACCTACCGAACCGGCACTTGTCCACCGCAGCCAGAGCTCGATGGTCACGCTGGCCGATTTTTGAGGTGCACGTAAGGTCCGGGCCGCCCGGCGCCAACCATTCTCCGCCGAAGAAATCTGGTCCACATAGTCACGCTGAAGAGGTTTTCCATCCTGCCCGTTCCATGACAGCATGACTCCTACGCTGCCACGCTCGTTGACAATGCCTGTCGGCTTGTACAACACCTCGAATCGATAGCAAATACCAGCATGAACTGGTATATCCTCGGCCATCCACTTTCCGAACGAGGAAAAATCGACAGCCGCAAGTCCGAGCGTCGCGCCCTCGGCTTCTTTCTCGATGCCCGCACGAGGTTCGAGGTCAGAACGTGGAGACCAGAAGTGCCATGAAATGGGTTTGCCCGTCCGGTCAACGCGGAATTCGGGGTTGGGAACAAGATTTGCCGTTTGCTGCGCGAGAGCGGTTACACCGCATAGGCAACCGATAGCGAGAAGTCTATAAATCTTCATTGAGGATGCCCCGGGTCACCAACAGGGTGCATCTCGGTTCACCGAGCTGGCTCCCATTGTATCCACTGGAGCTCGAATATTGCGGCTCATTCGAAAAGCCAATTTTATTTATACCAACCTTCTCCCGTGTTGCTTCTAGAGGATTTCCATCGTTGTTTATTGGAAAACTGCACGCCGAGATGTCGAGGTCGACACCATAATTTTCTCGACACGCTTTAAGAATTCATGTATTCAAAAGGGATTGAGAGCAAAGTTCACTCGCAGAGATTTTCTCGGGTCCTGGGTATCGTTCCACTTGCGCTCGGTCGGCACCTCGAAATCGGCCGCATTCTGACCTCTTCCAATGCCTCCCAGGCGACAAGGTCCTCTAACAGTTTGCTGTTTGAAGAACTGAAGAGCTCCCTTCCAGCAAGACCGGAATCACGTGGCGACATTCTAACGGGCGCTCGCCCGAGCACTACCTGCCTGAAACTACCGGTGCGGGATGTGCTTTCATCGACTTACGACAACGACGGCTGGATGGATATCTATTTAGTAAACACCGCCGCTGCGACGTCTTTGACCCAAACCCACCGCTTGGCAACGTGCTTTACCGTAACAATCGCGACGGCACGTTCACCGACGTAACGAAGAAGGCCGGAGTTGCTGCTCCAGGCTGGGCCCCCCAGCGCTGTTTGGTTCGATTACCTCAACGACGGGAAGCTCGATCTCTTCGTTTGTCGCTTTGTCGATTTTGACAAGTCGAAGAACAAATTCTGCGGCGACAAACGCACCGGTGAGCCGTACTA
>JBPYDQ010000838.1:0-3103 GCA_051986135.1 Terriglobales bacterium
CTGCCCGGCCGGAGGTGCCGAAACCCAAGAGAGCAACGCTCGGGGGGAAGGGAATACGCCACGCGGTGCGGGAATGGTCGGCTGCCTTGCGGGGCTGGGCACCGTCGCCAGGTGGGCAGTTAGCGCCATGATTCGCCTGCCTGGCACAGCGCAGCCGAGTTCAGGGTCGAACCGGAGACTGGTTTTCGATCCGAGAAGAATAGGGCGTGCAGGCGACGCACCGATTCTTCTGCCCTCTCTTCCTCCACCAGGAAGGAGAGCGTGCGATCCGAGGCTCCCAGACAAAGAATGCGTACGTCCATATCGGAGATCGCCGCGAATACGCGGCTGGCCAATTTCGGCCGCCGGCGAAGGTTCTCGCCGACCACGCACACCAGAGCCTTGTGGTTTTCCCAAGTAAAATTCGCGACACCACGAAGTTCGCCAGCGACCTTCGGCAGTGCCGCGAGGGATGCTACCACAAAAGACAAACGGCCGGGTGAGGCTGCCATTAAGTCGACCGGGCATTGATGCCGGTCAAAAGCGGCGAACACACGTCGCAACACTTCCGCATCCATGCCATCGCGCAGTTCGATTTCGACGACGGTGATGCCGCGCTTGGCAGTGAGCGCCCTTACCGGACCAGCGCCCTCGACGCGCGCTCGAATTTCCGTTCCCTCACATTCGGGATTGCGCGAGTTGAGAACGTGCACTGGAATGTTGGCTCGCATGGCCGGAAGCAAGGTAGCCTGGTGGAGCACCTTGGCGCCAAAATAAGCCAGCTCGGCGGCATCCTCAAAGCTCATCTGCGGAATACGGCGCGCATCCGGACAGACGTTCGGATCGGTGGTCATGATGCCGTTGACATCCGTCCAGATTTCGACGCGCCGAGCATGGAGCGCGGCTCCCACGATGGAAGCAGTCAGGTCCGATCCTCCGCGACCCAGGGTAGCAGGCACTCCATCAGAAGTGGAAGCGACGAAACCCCCCATGACCGGAACGCGATCTGTTGCGAGCAGCGGGGCCAGATCCTTGGATAAATTTTCAAAAGTGCGTTCCCAGAGGGGCGTAGCGCATGTGTGCCGCGAGTCCGTTACGATAGCCGCTGCGGCATCAAAGTCGACCGCATCCATGCCGTGGGCGCAGAGTACCGCAGTCGCCAGCTTGCTGGAAAGGTGTTCTCCGAAGCTGAGAATGGCATCCTGGGCGCGAGGGCTAAGTCGCTCCGCCCTGGCCACTTCTCCGATTGCGGCGTTCAGTTGCTGAAAGTCTGCCTCAATCGCCTGCTGCAGGTGCGCGCCGTGTTCCAGATCCAGGAGCTCGCACGCGATTTCCTGATGACGCAACCGGATGGAGGTGAGCGCAGCGTTGGAATAGTCCAGTTTGCCCTCGGCTGCGGCCTGTGCCGCCGAGAGCAACTGGTCCGTAACCCTAGCCAACGCGCTGACCACGACCACGGGGCGGACCTCGATCCGGCTCTGGACGATGCGTGCCATGCGTCTAATGGCAGCGGCATCCTCAACCGAAGTCCCACCAAACTTCAGGACGACTACATCTCCGTCTCCGGATTCTCGCTTAGCTCCAGGTAATTCGTTCATTCGATCCGTCTCCTTTTCCGATTTCCCTAACAAAGAAAAAACCCACCGCCAGTTTCCTTCTGGCGGTGGGTTCCGGTGCTGCTTTTATCTAGTGCTATTTATCCGGTACCGGCCTCCAGAAGACACGTAATTCGTGTCGACATGCTTGTCCCTGTCGATGTAATTCGTGTCGAGATCTGGGTCCGGCTACTCATGGCTAATTGCTGGCGTGAGCGTCTTCCTGTTTTCCGTCCTGTCCGCTCCGGGTAAGGTGCTCGAAGAACTCAGCTAGGCGAGCCACCAGCTTGTTGCGGCCGCCGATGATGTGCAAGCCGCTTTCGTGTTGATGCTCTTCCAGAACCTTGTGCAACCCGCTTTCGAGTTCACTCATGACTGATAACCTACCGAGGTTTCGGCGCCCCTATACGTTACCGGGTCTTCGGAAGCAACGGAAATTCGAAATTTTGATCATAGCTATTCAAAATTTCGGGTCGTCGACCAGGAAGATTTATCGCCGGAATCCGTCAGCATCCTTCGGTACACATTCGTCTGGCGGCTCGGATCACCTCGCCATTCGCAGTGGCTGGACGGAACTAATATTTACGCAAACGATGGCTGCTACTAACTCCAGCTATCAAAGGGCGACTCAGTCCTCTGCCGCACGCAAACTCCCGCATTGCTTGAATGAGAGCAAGGACCTCGGCCAACCAGTCACCTCTATACTCGTCTTCAACCGGACTCTGGAGACTTTGGTCGGCAAACCAGAAATTGGGAACCTGGCTGGCAGTCCGAAAATCCCACCTATCAGAGGCAGTCCAATCGGCGTCCGGGTGAGCTCATGAGCCAGGCAACTCGGGCTATTGAGCATTTGCCGACGCTTCGGCCTTTTTGGAAGCGCGCTCACGCAGCAGAGCAATGAACGCGGTAGTCGAGCGAGGCAGGGTGCGGTCACGGCGATAGGCCAGGCCCAGTTCCCGCCAAAGTTCGACATCCGCTAAATCGATTAGCTTGACGCGCCCAGCGTCTACATCATCGCGGGCGAATGCCGCGCTGATCAGGGAAACACCCAGGTCGGCGGCCACGAAGCTCTTGATCATGCCGACGCTGGGAAGTTCCATGCGGATTTGCAGTTGGGAAGCGTGCTCTCGAAACAGGCGGTCCATCAGTCTGCGGGTATGGCCGGTTTTGGGAAATAGCAGCGGTTGTGTAACGATGTCCGTCACAGAAACGACCTTCAGACGGGACAATGGGTTTCTCGGGCTCAGCATTAGCATTAGCTTATCGCGGAAAATAGGCTGAGTCTTCAAGCTAGACGATTTCACTGGCAAAGTCAGAATCCCGACATCAATGGCACCCGTCTCCAGCTTCTCCAGAATCTTATAGCTGAAGTTCCGGTAAATACTGATCTGGACAGCGGGATAACGCCGGCAGTACTCGGCAAATACTTCCGGCAGGACGTATAAGCACGTTGCCTCGTTGGCACCGACCAGAAGCGTGCCTCGCGGTGTGCGTCCATGGTCGGCAACAGCCATCAGCGATTCATCGCG
>JBPYDQ010000839.1:0-9780 GCA_051986135.1 Terriglobales bacterium
GCAACCTCCGTATATGCCGGGAACGCCGTTCCTGATAGGAGGCAGCTACCCGTCATAAGCAGATACGATTCGTCAAGGTCGATGGGTTACTCTGGCGAAGCTCACCGCCTGCCCGGCGATACCACGATCAGCCCGGCGAATTGACCGAGCTGCGAGTGCGCGAGATAGACCTTGCCATCCTTTGTGACCACCCCATCGCGCGCACCCTCATCAGTCGGCACTTGCGCGATCTGGTTGAGCTTGCCTGCATCGTCAACGCGGACAACTGTGAGCTACGCCACTCGAGCCGCGCCTATGTAGAGTGCGTGAGCGGCAGGCCAGTAGTTGAGGTCATCCACGCCGTCGCCGGTGTCGATCGATGACAGCTTCTCCCCGTTATGACCAGCATCCAGCACCTCCGCTCGGGTGCTGCAGCCACAAACCGGAAGCCTGCTTGTTGATCTGCCGATATCCCATGCGGCCCGTCCTCACCACAGGAGGAAGAGCACTTGGCCTCGGTTTTGCGTGTCTTGAGATCGATGGCAGTCGTGAGATCCTTGTCTTCGTAACTCATGTAAAGGCGCAGGCGCTTTGCATCGACTGCATAGCCTTCGGGACGTCCTTCGAACGTCAGCTTTTGTTTCTGGGCCAGAGTGGCGCTGCTCGAATGACCTTTCGCGCGACTGAGCAAAGAGTTACAGCGGACCCAAATTTGACTTATGCGCGCAACGGATTCTTTGCCAACACAACACGAGTATCCGCAGTGGTGGTGCAGAAAACGCGAGTCGGCAAGAACGTCGAAGTCACCAGAGAGGTTTTTCCAACGAATAACGCCAAGGCGAGTCTGCTGACGCTCCCTGACCTTTAATGTTTCGGCACAGTCGTTCCAGACCTCGCGCACCTTTTCGGATCTTCGAGAGGCACAGGCGATGCCCTGCCTGAAAGGAGGAACCAGGGAACTCACCAAGTGAGCTCGACAGCTACATCCACGTGAGTAATCTGATCCCTACGATCCAGTCCAAAGCGCGCCGCGGGTTGCAAGGTTTGGTTCAATAAACAGGCATCTGAATGGCGATCTGATTCGCCGGGTCTGGCACGGAGTCGGTGCCAGACACAAATACTGCCACCTGCCTTCAAAATTTTATTCTGCCCCATTCCAAATTGATCATGTAATACCCGACAACATGGCGGCCAGGCCGAAGTGGAGAATTTGGCGCTTGTTGCATGCATTGCAATCGCTTCAAAGGGCCCAACATTGCGGGACTCGATGCAGAAACCGATCAGCTTGTTCGCCCGTTTCATCCACGAACAGATGGCTGGACAGAACACTTGGCGTAGGAGGTCCTGAACTTAAAGGCGGAACGCGAATTGGCTGTGTGACGATCGTGGTGTGCTGTTCATCAATGATCCAGAAGTGATTGCTTTACGAAAGGCTCTGCGAGAAGAGCACAGATTCGGGGAATGTAAGGTCAGGTCGGGTACGTCATCAGCGGCAAGTGGCTTGGGCTCGCGCATGGCAACTTGGCACGAATAGAGTCTTAGTAACCTGAAACCTGACTTGAGCGGAGCTGGGCGACTGCGGTCACCGATGTAGAGAGTCGATCGCCTTCGGTGATCCATAGCCGCTCTTGTCGGTCAAAGCCCTGCGAATCCAACCGCTAGGCTCCTTGGCCGCAAATTCCTGCGATGTTGGCGAGGCGTATAATTCGCGCGCCGTGAATCTACGCTCAAATGCATCGCTCTTTCTCATCCAGTGTCCGGCACCCGAAAGGTGGCGACATGATGCCGGTGCGTGACTCGCGAAGTGGCTACATGCTTGCCACCGGATGCGAAGCGGTTACACGTCTGAAACTACTAGACGAGATCTTTGGGTCAGGGTCACGCGACTTACTGAATCAAGCGGGATTAGCACCAGGGATGCGCGTGACGGAAATTGGCTGTGGCACGGGCCTCGTCGCAATGTGGTTGGCGGGGGTGGTTGGCATGGCCGGGTTCATCGCGGCGGTAGATGCAAATAGCGCGCAGCTAGCGGTGGCGAGAAGAAGCGCGGCGGCTGCTGGCTTGAAGAACATTTCTTTTCACGCAGCAAGCGCGTACGATACGGGCCTGCGCCGGGAGTCGTTTGACATGGCGTATTCGCGTTTCCTGATGTGCCATCTGGTCGAACCCGTCAAGGCGCTAGCCGAAATGCGGGCACTGCTCAAGCCCGGGGGCGTGCTGGTCTGTGAAGATCACGATGATGGCGGCATCCGTAGCGAACCGCCAACGCGGGCCTATAAACGTCTGGTCGAGATCAGTGAGGCCGTGAACCGAGCCCGCGGGCTCGACTCGCACATTGGACTGAAGCTTCCACGTTTGGTGCGCGAGGCTGGGTGTACGATGCCAGAGGTCATGGTGAAACAGATTGCGCTTTTACGCGGTGCCGCCAAGCATTTTTGGGAGATGACATTACGCGAAGCGGCGCCGGCCATCTTCTCTGCCGGCGCATCGACCCCAGAAGAACTAAACCTAATCTGTGGCGAGATGCAGGCGATCGCTAACGATGACGCCACACTGCTGATGCTGGCGCGAGTCACTCAGGTCTGGGCACGGAAATGAAGCCTTGTTAACACTGATTGCCGGGCCTGATGATTCCGTCAAAATCTCAGCTCTACTCCGAAGGGCCGGCTGCTTCGCCTCGGTAGCTCCCTGTTCTGCGCTTACTTGTCGCTAAGACCATACCGACTGCTTTGCAGCCAGCCAGTCAGGGCTTACGACCACCCCATCCGTTCTAAGAAAGAACAGCTTCCGAAGGCTTTGGAGGCTTTGGCATTGACGCGTGGAATTAGCGCTGTTGGAGCTGTTGGAATTAGCGTTGGAATTAGCGCTTGGAATTAGCGCTTGACAGCAATCCGCGAAATGACTAAAGTGTGCCGCCATTAGCACAACTGTGCCATATTCAGCACAGTTACGGAAGGTCTCATGAAGATTCGAGTCGTCGTCCCGATCGCCAGCGACCGTTTCAACGGCGAAGTAGCGACGGAATTTAGCGCTTGTGCCAACTCTACAACGACATTCAGTATTGTCAGCCTCGATGAGGGACCGCAGTCGATTGAGAGCGAGTGCGAAGAGGCACTCGTAGTGCCCGACTTTCTTCGCAAAGCCAAGGAGGCGGAAAGAGTTGGTTGCGACGCCATCATCTGTGATTGCTTCGGTGATCCTGGGGTGCACGCCGCACGTGAGTTGGTCAACATCCCCGTGATCGGTGCAGGCGAGAGTTCCGTGCTGCTGGCGGCCGCTCTGGGGGAACGTTTCTCGGTAGTAACCGCACTACGTAGTGTATTCACCCTTATCGGAAATATGGCGCGGCGAGCCGGAGTAAGAGAAAAGCTTGCGTCGATCCGCTCCGTGGACATACCTGTCCTGGAGCTGAACGACAAGCAAAAGATGAGTGATGCTCTCTTCAACCGCATGGTGCAAGCGATCAAAGAAGACGACGCTCACGTGCTTATTCTGGGCTGTACAGGAATGATGGGCGTGGCCGGGAGTTTACAGGCACGGCTTGCCATCAATGGGTTCGATGTGCCCGTTATCGATCCAGTGGGCGCCGCCGTCAAGCAAGCTGAGACCATGATCGCATTGGGCATACATCAGAGTCGTCTGACCTATCACCGGCCTAAAGCTTATGAAGCCTGCACGAAAGCGTTGCAAGTTCCAGCGTAGGTAAACACCATGCCGTTTGAGATCACAACTGACGGGCACAATCCGCTCCCACTGCACGAGCAGATCAAAGATCGCGTAAAGCTGGGTCTTCTTCTAGGTGGACTGCGACCCGGGGATCATCTTCCTTCCATACGACAGCTTGATGAGAAGCTGCATGTCGGTACCGCGGTCATCCGGCGTGCCTACCGTGACTTGGCCGCGGCAGGCGTACTGGATCTACAGCATGGTCGAGGGGTCTTCATCAAGAATGGCATCCATCGCCGAGCGGCAGAGAACGCACGCAAATACGACGCCCTTTACGACTTGGTTTCGAGGGAACTTGATCGCACGAACCTAGTTCCTGCCTCCCTCGCCCGCTTTCTGTACGCGAGGATCGGAGAGGCCGAACGACGGGCCCCTTCAGTTGCGTTTGTCGAGGACAGCAAGTCCATAGCGCGTGACTACGTCGCTCAACTCGGCCAGGAGTGGCAGATCCCGATCAGCGCTCTCACCATTGCTGAGCTGCGTAATATGCATGCACTGCAAAAAGCCGCACTTCGCCGTGTGCTAACCGACTATTACCACGTCGACGAGGTCCGCGAAATCATGCGGAAAAATCGGGCAGAGGTGATCCCGGTTAATGTTGAATTTACCTCCGAGATGCTGGAACAAATTGCAAAACTTCCGAGTTCCTCACGCGTGGCGTTTGTGATTCACAAAGATGATTTTGCGCACCTGAAGAACTACGTCAGCTCCTTTTTTGAGAACAAATTTGCTGGTGCTGGCATTGAGTTCAATTTTGTCTCATCCGCGCAAGTTCGGGTGCCCGACTTGCTAGAAAGCAACTACGCCCGCGTCTTCGTAAGTAACCGCATCTGGGAAGGCCTGGACGAAAAAATACGCAACCAGCCGCTTCTCAGTCGGCCGCGGCTGCAGGTAACGTCAGAGTCCGTCAAGTCTGCATGGAGCGCCATCGGGTTGATTTGATGTCGAGAGGAGGTTTCCTATGCACAGTCTCCGTGGAACGACGTTTCGAGTCGGACTTGTATTGATCTGTACTTCCGTGCCGTTGTGTTCCAGGCTATATGCGCAGACGGGCACGGCAGTAGTAGTGGGTACCGTTAGGGACACGTCGGGCGCGGCTCTGCCCGGGGCGAAGGTAACGGCGTCCAATTTGGATACCGGGCTGGGTGTTTCTGCCACAACCAGCACGTCCGGAGACTACCGTATTCCTGGTCTTATCCCGGGCAAATATGAAATTCGCGCGGAAAAGGAAAATTTCTCGACGGAGGTACGGCGGGGCATCGATCTGACGGTGGCTCAACAGCTGGAAATCAATCTGTCCATGAAAGTGGGTTCCGTGGCCGAGGAAGTGGTAGTGAGTGACCTTCCCCCGCTAGTGGAAAACATAACTTCTTCGCTGAGCGGTCTCGTGGATGAGACGCAGATGCGAGACTTACCACTCAATGGCCGCGATCTCTACCAACTCGTTTTGTTGCAGGTTGGTGTCAGCCCGAACCCAAGTACGGGGCCGAGCCCATGGCAGAAAGGAGGGTTTGGCAAGGCGGCAGTGAATGGACAACGGTCTACAAACAACAATCTGACAATTGACGGCATGGATGCTAATGACCCGAACTATAACATCACACCGGGCGGTGTGGCTGGAGTCTTGCTGGGCGTGGACGCGATTCGGGAATTCCGCATTTTCACGGACACCTACAATGCCGAATACGGACGTAACTCCGGCTCCGTCATCCAAACGGTTACGAAGTCGGGAACGAATACCTTACATGCGTCAGTGTTCGAGTTTCATCGCAACGCGGCCCTGGATGCGAAGAACTATTTCGATCCGGCAACACTCTCGATTCCTCCTTTTATACGAAACCAGTTCGGTGGAAGCCTGGGCGGTCCGATAAAGAAAGATAAGGCTTTCTTCTTCGTGAGCTATGAAGGCTTCCGCGAAGGCCAAGGCTTAACCGAGATCTCAACTGTTCCGAATGCCTTGGCTCACCAAGGGCTCCTTCCGAACCCGACGAATCCGAGCGCATGTACTCAGGCAAGTCCAGGTGGCTGCATCAACGTCGGTGTGAATCCTCTGGTGGCGCCTTTCCTTAACGTTGTTGTTCTGCCCAATGGGCCGGACTTCGGAAATGGTACCGGGCAAATCACGAGCACACAGCGTCGCATCACGAACGAAGACTATGTGATGGGCCGCTTCGACTATTCCTTTGCCAATACTCACACGCTCTTTGCACGCTACATCTTCGATGGGGGCTCTTCGGACGTTCCCTATCAGAGCACTTTGGTCCCGGGTTTCCCAGGCACGGACGACGTGCGCAACCAATACTTCACGATGCAAGATCAAAAATTTATAAAATCAAACCTGCTGAACCTACTCGCCTTCGGCTTCAACCGGTCGGGACTTCTAGCTCAACCAGTTAATACCCATCCAGGACTCTCGATCTCTCTAGTGCCAAATCGTCCACTCGGTGTGTTCGCCATCTCAGGTCTTGGAGCGATCGGCAACAATTTGATATACCCCTTGGGCAGTTACTCCAACACCTACGAGATCCAGGACAACGTTTCATGGACAAAGGGCACACATGCTGTCAAGTTCGGTGGAGAATACCGGCGCATTCAGGTCAACGGTCCATTTGATCTCTTCGTAAACGGCGAGTATGTGTTTCAGGATCTGACGGCATTTGGTATTCCGGCGAAGAGCAACAATCCAGCCCTGGAGTCTTTCCTGAATGGAATTCCCTTGGTATACCTCGGAACTTTACCGGGCTTTTCAAACTCAGATCGAGGGTTCCGTCAGAACGGGCTGGCTTTCTACATTCAGGATGACTGGCGAATGACGCCTAACTTGACCGTAAATTTTGGATTGCGCTACGAGTTCTACTCTAACCCCACCGAAGCCCAAGGTAAGGAAGTCAACATCCGAAACCTTGCTACCGACACTTCGCCTAGCGTCGGCAAATTCATGGATAGTACGCCCAAGGACCTGCTTACGCCGCGGATCGGCTTTGCGTGGAATTTAGGGTCGGACGGGAAGACTGTCCTTCGCGGGGGTTTTGGTGCGTTCAACGATCAGATATGGGCGAACATTTACGGTAATGCTCGCTCCCTCCCACCGTTTTACAAGGCGGTAGAGTCTCTATTGCCTAAATTCCTCAACCCACTGGTCTCACCACTACCTGTAGCTACGACTGCCAACGCCACCCTCACATACACGCCGAAGTGGCCGATGGTCTATCAGTACAATCTGAACCTGCAACGTGCAGTCACGTCGAGCTCTGTGGTAAAGCTTGCATACGTCGGGTCGCGTGGCAATCACCTGGGGCGCCTGGCCGAGGGGAACCCATTCAATCTCGCTACCGGGACGCGCCCCAATCCTAATTTTGGGTCGATCGTTCGGTACCTCACCGACGCCCAGTCGTTCTACAATGCTTTTCAGACGAGTTGGGAACAACGCATCAGCAGGGGGTTCACCTTTCAGGCGAACTACAGCTTTTCTCACTCCATTGATGATTCATCTGGTTACAATCCTAGCGACGCCGTCAACGATTCAGGTTTGACTCAGGATCCGAATAACCGCAAAGGAAGTCGCGGTCGCTCTGGCTTTGACATTCGCCACAACGTAGTTGTGAACGCCACGTACGAGCTACCGTTCGGACCGGGCAAGGTGTTCGCAACTGATGTGACCGGCGTTGCTGCCAAATTGCTCAGTGGCTGGCAGCTCTCCGGGATTGGGTCATTCCATAGCAATGTGCCTTTCACGCCGGTCCTCGGGTTTGACAATGCTGGAACTGAGTCTGTCGTCAATGGGGACCGGCCTGACCTTGTCGGGAATCCTTTTAGCGGAACCTGTCCCAACGGGGCAGGTGTGAAGACCGTGACTTGCTGGTTTAACCCCGCCGCTTATGGTCTGCCGCCATCCGGTTCCTTCGGAAATGCTGGACGCAATAGCCTTCCCGGACCTGATTACAAGGAGTTCGACTTGGCGCTTGTTAAAGACACAAAACTTGGGGAGAGAACATCTCTTGAATTCCGTGCAGAGTTCTTTAATCTCGTCAACCATCCTAATTTCTCCGTCCCTGTAAACACCACGGGGCCGAACGGGAATGGTGGCAATGGCGACGCTGTAATTTTGGGACGCGATGCGCTGGGGAATCCGCTTCTCGCCCAAAACGGAGGACAGATTTTCAGCACAGTCGGCTCGTCACGGCAGATTCAGTTCGGCTTGAGACTCAGCTTCTAGAAAGGGCTCAGGGCAATGAGATCTCGCATTACGCATCAGGACGTTGAGGATATCGCTGTAGGTGGAGCGGTCCTGGGCTCAGGGGGTGGCGGTGACCCTTATCTGGGAAAGCTGATGGCTCAACGTGCCATCGAACAGTATGGACCACCGGACCTCATCCCTCTTAGGGAAGTACCCGATAAGGCGCTGATTATGCTGCCGGCCGGCATTGGAGCGCCCAGTGTGATCATCGAAAAAATCCCTCGCGGCGACGAGGCGGTAGGGGTTTTGAGGGCACTCCAGAAGCATCTCGGCAAGAAGGCCTTCGCTGTAATGTCCGCCGAGGTCGGAGGCTTAAACGGAACAATCCCCATCCAGGTGGCCGCACGCCTGAAAATTCCCGTGGTCGATGCTGACTGTATGGGCCGGGCTTTCCCTGAGGTGCAACTAGTTATTCCCAACCTATACGGCGTTTCCGCCACGCCACTGATTCTCGCGGATGAGAAAGGCAATGAGATCGTGCTCTCCACGATCAACAATGAATGGACCGAATTGCTGTCGCGTACGATGGCAGTCAAGATGGGAGGCTTTGCTCTCATGGCCCTCTACCCCATGGAGGGAAAGATTGCGAAAAGAGCAACCCTTCCGGGAATGGTGAGTTTTTGTCGCCGCATCGGAAAAACACTGCGGACCGCCCGGCACCGAGGTAAAGACATTCTCACGGAGCTTCTCCGAGTAACCAAAGGCACGCGACTGTTCAAAGGCAAGATTGTTAATTTGGATCGGCGAGTCGAAAAGGGCTGGAATCTCGGGGAGGTGATTATCCAAGGCTCCGAAGATTATCGGGGAGAGTCGATGAGGATCGACTTCCAAAACGAAAACCTGATTGCACGTATAGGAGACAAGATTCTGGCGACAGTGCCAGATCTCATCACGATCTTAGATCAGGACACCGCCTATCCGATCACCACTGAGGGGCTTAAGTATGGGTTGAGGGTCACGGTAATAGGAATGCCCTGCCACCGCGAATGGCGCACGCCGAAAGGCATAGCATTGGCAGGACCACACCATTTTGGCTACGACATCCCGTATCAGCCGCTCAAGGCCAATAGAGGAGTGAGAAAACGACATGTCACATCGGCTGGGAATTGACGTTGGCGGAACTCACACCGACGCGGTTGTCCTCGATGAGAAACAACGGTTGGTCGGCAAGACCAAGGCCCGCACCACGCCTGATGTAACCAGCGGGATTGTTCAAGCCCTCAAACAAATTCTTGAGCAACCCGGAGTCGATCGTCGTGCCATTAGATTTGCCATGCTGGGCACCACACATTGCACAAATGCCATTGCGGAAAGAAAACATCTGAGCAAGGTTGGAGTTATCCGCATGGGCATGCCCGCCACGCTAGCTATTCCTCCACTGTTCTCCTGGCCGCCAGATTTGCGCGATGTGGTGGCCTGCAAGATTTTCACCATTCACGGGGGCCACGAGTTCGACGGTCGCGAAATTAGCAAGCCGGAGCAGAACGAAATCAGCGGGGTGATTCGTGAGCTCGCGGGCAAGGTTGATGCCGTCTCCATCACTGAGGTGTTTGGCCCGGTAAACCCGGCTCACGAAAAACTTTTAGCCGAGCGATTACGATCCGCCCTCGGCGAGAAAGTGCAGATCACGCTCTCTCACGAAATCGGCAGTCTGGGATTATTGGAGCGCGAAAATGCCGCGGTCCTTAATTCCGCGCTGATGAAAACCGCGCAGATGGCTTTTTCCGGATTTGCTCAAGCGATCGCTGAAGAAGGCCTGCGTGCGCAGCTTTTCTTAGGGCAGAATGACGGAACGCTCATGGGGTTGGAGTATGCACTTCGCTACCCCATCTTGACTA
>JBPYDQ010000840.1:0-3160 GCA_051986135.1 Terriglobales bacterium
GTTGGGCGACGCTGATGGAAAGTGACGAAGGTTGTGATAAGAGTGCCCGCAAGAGCATTGAACCGCAGGACGTATTTCATCGGGCGTTCTACCCTTTAACGCTGCCGCTAACGGTGGGTCCAGGATCAATCTCCGTTGCCATCACGCTGGGAGCAAACGCGGCACGGCATCATGCTCTTCATCTCTTAACAATTTTGACAGCATTCGTTGGCTTCGCGCTGATCGCGCTCAGCATCTTTCTGTGCTATGGATTTGCCGATCGGCTGGCGCGAACGCTGGGGCGAACCGCGATGACGGTAATCACGAAATTATCGTCCTTTCTTCTCGTTTGTATTGGGGTACAGATCGGATGGAACGGAATCAAGGCGTTGCTGGAGACTGTGGCGCTGCATATGGCTTGACGGGTGGGATTGCGGTAGCCGCGGAGACCCTACCTCAGGAGCAGACTTTGTTCGCAGTGGGAAGTTCGTCGTTTTAGAGGGAAATTGGAAACCCAGTCGTCTTGTGATCTTGAGGTTTCCCGACGGGCGGCGCCGAGTCGCTCAATGACCCAGAGTATCAACCACTCAAGGCGCTGCGACAGCGCGCGAGGGAATCCGAGATCGTATCCGTGGAAGGGGCATGACCTTCAAACGAAGAGCGAGAAATGCTCGGTTGGCACAAAAGCACCAAGACCAAACGTCCGGAAAGCCGACAATTCGTCCTTGTGGCAGCAAATCGGTAGGCGCATCGCGTCAAGTCTGGTCTGAGAGATTTGGAGTACTACACTGAGGCAGGCCGTGCACGACCTTTCTCGCTGAACAGATTCAACCGCGCTGTCACCACCCGCTTTATTGCGTTGCCAACTTGCAGAAGGATTTTATAGGGAACAATTTCGCTCGGCTGTTTTGCGAGCGCCTCGTCCAATCCGCGACGACGCCACGCGAGCCGGGCCTCAGTATTGATGTGCACTACGGTGATCCCGGCTGCGATTGCTTCGCGAAGATCGTTATCGTCGGTCCCCGACGCGCCGTGCAACGTCATGAAAGCCCGGGTCTCAGCCTTGATCGCGCGAATCCGGTCAATATCCAATCGCTTCTTCGTGCCGCCCGCAAGCATGCTCTTCAGCATTCCGTGCATGTTGCCAACGGCAGGAGCCAATGTATCGACTCGAGTTTCGTCCAAGAACTGTTTGGCTTGGACCGGGCTCGTTAGCCCTTTCTGCAGGTCGGGCGCGGCATCATGGATCTCAGAGCCGCTGCCGATGTCGCCGAGTTCGCCTTCCACTAGGATTTCAGGCCGTAGTGCCTTTAGCGTTTCGACCGCCGCTTTCGTTTGACGGAGATTGTCCTCAAAGGGCAACGTAGAAACATCGAACACGATCCAATCGAACCCCGCCCTAGCAGCTTCGATTGCACTCTGCAAGGAATGCGTGTGATCGGCGTTTAAGAAAATGGGGAAATCATATTCTTCACGCAAACTCTTCACTAACGCGGATACTTGGCGAACGCCCATAAACCGCCGTTCGCCTTCGGAGACGCCGACGATGACAGGAACCTGTACATCACGGGCCGCCTCGAAAACTGCGTTCAACGTGACCAGATCCGAGATATTGAAATGTCCTATGGCAAGTCCACCAGCGTCGGCTTGTTCCAGGATCTTGCGGAGCGTTTCCATATTTCCCCCTTTGATTGCGCGTGGCGTCAGAACGTGCGGCTGTGGATGTACCGGGCGCCGTATCCCGCATCACGCGGTGATTTCAATTATTTGATTCCATAAGGGCATCGGTGGAACATACAAATTTTAGATGTCGGCTGTCGACGAGGTGAAATGAGAGACGGAGCCTACCTCGCGAGGCATGGCAGCGGATCTCCACTGTTGGCCCCTGGCCTGTGATATTGCCAGATGCAGGTGCGTCATGCCGCGCAGGTCGATAAACATGTCCGACTGGTGGCAAGCCGAAACCTCACAAAACTCTGGATGCAGTCTGGGTCTAGTCGGCCCCGGTTTTGACCGTATCGACAGATTATTGAGTTGGCGAAGATAACGTCCTGGAGACCTAACCGCTGGCAGTCCAATCGGCTGGCGGATACGCGATGCACCAGAAACCCGGTGCGGGGTGTGTGAACTCCACTGCAACTTTAGTCGGCCCCATCAAATCCTTCTCGACGTAGACCACGCGACACTCTCGCTGTTCCCCGCTGGCGACATTTTGCACAAGGAGCCTCTGCTTAGGCACTACCAGGCCCGCCAAGGCTACAAGCGCACCGTGCGCGCTGACATGGAGCGTTTGAGTCCTTTCGGAGAATTGTGGGCCCTCATTTGGAGGTCTGTGAACAACAACTGAAACATTCAACGTAATCCGTTGGCTGCGCCGCTTCCTTAACCATCGTTTTGCATTCGTGGGCTGTTGGTCGGACATGGGTAACTCCCTAAAAGATTGCCCGCACCGCATTCCTCCGGCTGACACCAAGTATTTCCGGGCCACCTCTGCCTGCGCTAGTCGGGCGTCAGAGTGGAGGCGAAACTCTCCTTGGCCGCGTGCTCGTAGAGGTGCAGAACTTGCGAGGCGCGCTTCAGCAAATCGGAGGGCAGCTCCCCGGGCTGGTAGTCTACCCATCCGGTCGTGTAGGTGAGATTGATCTCCCGGCCTAGGCAGGTGAGCTCCAAAGGACCGAGGCGGTTCAGGACCAGCTGGACTTCGCCCAAGCCGCATTCCGGCAGCACCAGCAAGAAATCGTCGCTGGCCCAGCGCACAGCAAAATCGGAGCCGCGGCATGCCTTCTTCAGACGCCGCGCAAGTTCCTTTAGCGCCATATCCGTTGCGGAAAGACCAAAACGCTTGCTGACCGCTTCAAATTCGTCGAGATGAATCGTAGCCAGGCTGAGCGAGAGGTTTTGGCGCTTAGCGTGGGCAATTTCTTTTCCAAGCTGCTGTTCGATGAAACTTCGGGTGTACAAGCCGGTGGCCGGATCCAAATTGGCAGACTCCGAGATTTGGACGGCGTGCGATGCGGAACTGGCACTTTGCCCGGTGAGTTGTCTCCATTGCCGCCGGAACAGCCATTGGCGGTAGAGGAGCCGTCCGTTGAACAGCAGAAGCAAGCACATTACAGCCCAGCGAACCTGATCCGAACCCAGGTCGTAAAAATGGTGGTTGTGTCGGAAGAGAGAGGGGAAC
>JBPYDQ010000841.1:0-7109 GCA_051986135.1 Terriglobales bacterium
TATAAGGCTCAGTCATGGCCAAGCGCGCCATCAAGCTGCGTTGTCCCACCTGTAAGAAGCGTGTACAGGGTGGCGACGCTGAGTTTCCCTTCTGCAGCCCACGTTGCCGGTTAATCGATCTGGGGAAGTGGGCAAGCGGCGATTACCTGATTTCTTCGCCGGTACAGGATACGAGTGATAACGTACCGGAAGCAGGTCCGCAAGATGAAGAGCACAGACGATGAAGGCGGCTCCTGACAATTTGGTGATTGCGCCGAATTCCCCTCGCGCCCGAACCTGGGCATGGGTGGTTGCGACATTTTTCGGGTCTGGCCGCTTGCCGGTAGCTCCCGGAACCTGGGGCTCAGCGGCAGCGGTGTTCCTATGGTGGTGGCTCGCGCGCTGGATTCCACCGGCCTGGCAACCGGAGATGGCTATCGCTCTGGCTGCGGTCGCGATTGCCCTTGGAATTCCTGCAGCCACAAGGGTCGCCCGTGAAATGAACCGCGAAGATCCGGGTTGCATTGTGATCGACGAAGTCGCTGGCCAATTAATCACTCTGATAGCGGCTCCGGTCTCTTGGAAAACGCTTCTTGTGGGTTTTATACTTTTTCGAGCGTTCGATACGACGAAGCCGCCGCCCCTCCGCCAACTGGAACAGTTGCCGGAGGGCACGGGCATTGTCGTCGACGATATCGGGGCGGGACTTTACGCGCTGGCTGTAATGCAACTTCTGCTGCATTATCGCGTGATGAGCGCATAGGGCTGACCGCCCAGGGTCGATCTCGCATCCAACTAAATTTCATGGCGATTTCAGAACGGTTGCTGGGTAAAAAAAACGTCAATGGCCGTCCGCATATCGATGCGGTCCACCCCACTGCCGCCTTGCCCGGGGGAGAAATACGGATTACGGGAAAGGCACTTCGACCGGTCGAGCTGCGTCGTCCGCGTGTTCAATTTGGGGAAGTAGAGGGCTCGGTTCTCATCAGCTCGGATGATTTTCTGGTGGCGCGAGTGCCCGAAGGTGCCGTTTCCGGCCCAGTGGTGGTGTCGACTAACGGTCACGCCAGCAATCCGCATCAAGTAACAGTGGCGGTTCAAATCGCCGACAACGTGCACCCGGTGGCGAATCCAGCCTTGGATGCCGAAGGGAACGTGTACGTAACATTTTCCGGATCGCGCGGCCAGAAGGTGCCCATCGCGATCTTCAAGATCGACACCAATTACAACTCTAAGCCCTTCCTGGCAGACATGAT
Organism: Terriglobales bacterium; assembly: GCA_051986135.1. GTDB lineage: Bacteria > Acidobacteriota > Terriglobia > Terriglobales > Acidobacteriaceae > Gp1-AA122. Next base: position 1,236 of record JBPYDQ010000841.1, read on the forward strand.
GAATGCCACCTCGATCGCCTTCGATCGTACTGGACAGATGTACGTTTCCTCGCGCTATGACGGAACTGTGTATCGCGTGGCGCCCAATGGAACCATGTCCTCCTACGCCGAAGGCATGGGCATTGCGACCGGCATTGCATTCGATCGAGAACAGAATCTGTACGTAGGCGATCGCAGCGGAACGATTTTCAAAATTGGCCGCGACCGTCAGATTTTTGTTTTCGCGACTCTGGAAGCCAGCGTATCGGCTTATCATCTTGCCTTCGCGCCGAGCGGCGACCTGTTTGTGACCGGACCCACGACCTCCAGTTTCGATTCCGTGTATAAGATCGATCCCCATGGCACGGTATCAAATTTTTATCGCGGGCTTGGACGTCCGCAGGGATTGGCCTTTGACGTAAATGGCAACCTTTATGTTGCTGCCTCGCTGGGCGGCAAACGCGGCATTGTGAAGATCACTCCCGAGGCACGGGCCACCTTGGAAGTCTCTGCGCAGAATCTGGTAGGTTTAGCTTTTGCGCCCGGAGGTTCCGCGGTTCTAGCCACAACCAGCACTCTCCATCGCCTTGCCTGGGACATCCAGGGACTCAGTCTGCTCCCCGACTAACCCTTGACTTGCCAGCACATCAGCCGATGGCAGTTCCAGGCTATAACTTCGACGAGCCTTCATTTACACTTCTACACGTGAATGCCGAGATCGTCGCGGTCGGCTCGGAACTGCTGACTCCGTTTCGCCAGGACACTAGTTCTCTTTACCTCACCGAAAAGCTGAACGAACTCGGTGTCGATGTCTCTTTTAAGACGATCGCTGGCGATACCCGACAGCATCTGGCCTCAGTCGCTCAGATCGCTTTATCGCGAGCGGACTTGGTTTTTTTTATGGGCGGTCTGGGACCAACCGAGGACGACCTCACCCGCGAAGCGATGGCCGACGCTCTCGGACTAGAACTCCGCCGGGATCCTGACCTCCTCGCTAAGCTCGAAAGGCGATTTGCGGCGCGCAACATGAAGATGTCGCCCAACAACGCCAAGCAGGCAGACGTTCTTGCGGGAGCTACAGTGCTGCCGAATTCTGCGGGAACCGCCCCAGGGCAGTGGATCTCGGGCAAATATGACGGCCGCGAAAAAATCATTATCCTGCTGCCCGGCCCTCCTCACGAACTCAAAAAATTGTTCGAAGAGCAATGTATAGAGCGGCTGCGCTCCAAACTGCCGCCTGCTTTTATTGCCACGCGCGTACTTAAAGTCGCGATGGTGCCCGAGTCTCAGTGCGACGCGCGCGTAGCACCGCTATACAAACGGTTTAGCGATGTACAAACCACTATTCTTGCCGGCGCGGGCGAAATCCAGCTCCATCTGAAGACTCGGGCACAATCCATGCAGGCCGCCCAAGAGAGGGTTGATCGGCTGGCGGGAGAACTGGAAGATGAATTGGGCGACGCGGTCTTCTCGTGCCAAGGTGAATCGCTGGAGCAGATTGTTGGCTATTTCCTCGAAATGCGCAATGCTACCCTGGCGGTCGCTGAATCCTGCACGGGGGGGCTGCTGGCAGAGAGAATCACGTCGGTTAGTGGCAGTTCGCGGTATTTCCTTGGTGGAGCAGTAGTGTATTCGAATCAGCTGAAATCTGAATTTGCCAATGTTCCCGAAGAGCTGCTAAAGAAGTATGGCGCCGTCAGTCGCCTGGTCGCGGTCGCTTTAGCCGAGGGTATACGCGAGCGCTGCAACGCCACTTTTGGTGTCGGTGTCACCGGTTTGGCAGGCCCTTCCGGCGGTACGCCTGAGAAGCCGGTGGGGTTGGTCTTCCATGCCTTGGCAAGCGATACCGGGACAGAAGTGATTGAACGGAATTTTCCCGGCGACCGCCGACGGATTCGTTGGTTTGCCAGCCAGCAGGCTTTGGATATGGTGAGAAGGAAACTGATGTAGTTGTAAGTCAGAGTAGCAAGTTTATCAGTGAGCTAGGTTGGTACTGCTGACAACTGAAGGCTGACGAGATGCGCATTTTCATCGGCCTCGACATTGAGAACTCGATTCGTGACCGCATCCGCCGCTTCATGGACGGTGTCCGCGGGTTCGCTCCCGATGCGCGGTGGGTGCGCCCGGAATCAATCCATGTGACCTTGAAGTTTGTTGGCGAGAAAGCTATGCCCACGGTCGAGGAAATCCGCCGTTCGTTGACTTCCATTAAGAGTCGACCTATCGATTTGTCTTTTCGCGGATCCGGATTTTTTCCGACGGCCAAGTCGGCACGAGTTTTCTGGATCGGTGTTCACGGCGGACCAGAATTCGGACAACTGGCCGCTACGATCGACGAGACGATGGCCCGGCTGGGAATTCCTAAAGAGGATCACGTATTCAGTCCACACCTCACTCTGGCGCGCGCAGGAAAATCGGGATCGCCGCGCTGGCAGAAAGGTGAGGGCACAAACCTGGCGTTCCGACGTCTCGAGGAGAAGCTGGCGGCCATGGCGCAGCCCGAGTGTGGTGCGATGACAGCCCGCGAGTTCTATCTCTACGAGAGCAAGCTGTCGCCGGCAGGCGCAGAGTATACGAAAGTGGAGCGCTATCCACTTGCTTAGGGGAGTCTTGCAATAGCCGAGACTCAGGGTCGAAAGGATTTGCTTAGCACCAAGGGCAGGAGCAGTCGGCCGCCGGGTGGACTTTATGCCAATGATTCTGCTGACCGTTGTAATTAGCTATCTATTGGGATCAATCCCCTTCGGATACCTGTTAGTACGCGCTTTTCGCGGGAGCGACATTCGCCAAAGCGGAAGCGGCAATATCGGCGCCACCAATGTGGCTCGAACCTCGCCGGCACTTGGAATCGCAACTCTGGTTCTAGATGCGCTGAAGGGATTTCTGGCGGTAGCAGTGGCGCGATACTGGATCGCGCCGCATGCAACGATTGCACAGGTCATACTGTGTGCCATCGCGGCACTGTTCGCGATTGTGGGTCACATATTTCCCGTGTGGTTAAAGTTTCGTGGTGGCAAAGGCGTAGCCACCGGGCTGGGTTCATTCGTCATGCTGGCCCCTAGGGCCGTCGTGGTCATGTTGGGCCTCTTTGCGGCTATTGTGCTCGCTTTCCGATATGTATCGTTAGCATCGATTCTCGTAATGGCGATGTTTCCAATGCTCGCTTGGATGTTGGACGGATATGGACGCGTCCCCATCGCCATCGCCTGTTTCACCATAGCTTCCGTTCTGATCATCGCGAAACATCACGACAACATCGGACGATTGCTCGGGGGAAGAGAAAATCGCCTGCACATGAGGCGGGGATGAGCCGGATTGCGGTGATTGGCGCTGGCGCGTGGGGTACGGGTCTGTCCATTGTTCTGGGGCGAAAAGGCACTCACCAGGTGCGATTGTGGGCACACGAAAAGAGTGTCCTGGAGTCGATTGCCAGCACCCGCGAAAATGCGCAATTCCTCGCCGGTCATAAGATTCCTTCCGCTGTGGTCCCCAGCGGAGGTTTCCGAGAGACCTTAGGAGGTGCCGAGATCGTGGTGAGTGTGATGCCTTCGCATCACTGCCGTTCCCTCTTCCGGCAATTACATGGCTTTCTTGCTCCCAACATGCTTCTGGTCAGCGCGACCAAGGGGCTGGAGAATGACAGTCTTATGCGCATGACTGAGGTCATTAAGGAAGTCGTGAGCAATGGCAGTCAATTCAGCCCGCGCATCGGGGCCTTGAGTGGGCCCTCCTTCGCAAAGGAAGTGGCGCGAGGTGATCCCACCGCCATTACCATTGCCACCAGCGACACTGAACTGGCACAGACGGTTCAGCGGGAATTCAGCGATCCCTCTTTTCGGGTTTACACAAATGATGACGTAGTCGGCGTCGAGTTGGGCGGAGCGCTTAAGAACATAATTGCGATTGCGGCTGGCGTTTGCAACGGTCTGGGACTCGGACACAATTCGGTCGCCGCCCTCATCACGCGGGGACTGGCGGAGATCACCCGCTTAGTCCTGGCCGCTGGCGGCCGGCGTGAAACTATGGCGGGGCTCGCCGGTTTGGGCGATTTGGTCCTGACCTGCACGGGAGAGCTGTCGCGGAACCGGAGCGTGGGCGTCGAACTTGGGCGAGGGCGAAAGCTCAATGAAATCATCGCGGGCATGCACGGCATGGTAGCCGAGGGTGTGCTCACCACCAATGCGGCTGTTGGCCTCGCCCGCAAGCTGGGTATTGAAATGCCCATTACGGAACAGATGCATCGGATCCTGCAGAGCGGAAAAGCTCCGCGCGACGCGATCCACGAACTCATGACGCGCACCGGCAAAAGCGAGAGCAGCGTCGTGACCAGCAGCTAGGCAGAATGCAACCGCCGACGAAGGGGGAATCGGAATGGCCATCCGGGTGGCTTGCGCCTTATGCTTAATTTTAATCATTAGCAAATCGTTCTCCCCGGCTCAACCGGCGAACAGCGATTCCGCCCTCTCTCCCGCGCCGGGCGCTCGGAGCATTCGCATTAATGCGCAGCCCGGCTATTTTAATGAGCCGTCCATCGCTGTAAATCCTAATAATCCGCAGCAGTTGGCAACTGCGTTCCAGACAAACGCGTCGGTAGCGTATTCCGAGGATGGCGGGCTGACCTGGACGATCGCGGAGGGTACGGCGCCGGTTGATTATCACAGGTCTGGCGATGTCTCGATCACCTACGATCAGCGTGGCCGCGCTTTCCTGTGCTACATCGCATTCGACAAATTGGGTACGATGAATTACTGGGCGCACGGCGCAACACGAAATGGCATCTTCGTTCGGCGCTCACGGGATGGTGGCAAAACCTGGGAGGGCAGAGCGGCAACAGTCATCGCGCACAACAGTGACCCGGGGATACCGTTCGAAGACAAGCCTTACATCCTGGCCGATACAACTGGTTCTCGCTACGCAGGAACTCTGTATGTAGGATGGACCCAATTCTCACTCGAGAAGTCGATTATCTTATTCTCGCGCTCGACCGATGGTGGCGTAACCTGGTCAAAGCCAATTGAGATCAGCACACACGAAGGTCTACCTCGCGATGAGACCGGATCGGTGGAGGGTTTTACCGGAACGGTTGGCGGGGACGGAACAATCTATGTTGCCTGGGCAGATGGGAGCGAGATCGCCTTAGCCAGCTCTCGAGATGGCGGCCAGACCTTCTCGCGCTCGCGCAGCATTTTGCAGACCGCGCCGTCGTATTTCGACGTGTTCCGGGTTTCACGCGGTAATGGATTTCCCCAGATCGGCATTGAGCGGCAGACTAACCGATTGTTTGTGGTCTGGGCGGATTATCGCAATGGCGACATCGACATTTTTAGCTCCACTTCGAGAAATAGAGGCAAGAGTTGGTCGGCTGCTGCACGCGTGAATTCCGACCCTGTGCACAACGGCGCCGACCAATTCATGCAATGGCTGGCGGTCGATTCGGTCGACGGATCGGCTAATGTGATGTTTTACGACCGCCGCGCTGATCGGGAGAACCGCAAAGCAACCATCGTGCTGGCTCGATCCATCGATGGAGGGCGCAGCTTCACGAATTATGCTTGGGATTCAACCCCGTTCGATCCGGATGGGGAATTTATCGGTGACTATAGCGGAATTGCCGCTCTCGGGGGAAAAGTCTATGGAGCCTGGGCCAGAACGCTCTCCTCCGAAGAAAACAGCGCCGCAGCCGAGGCCGAGCAAAATAAGAAAAAAGCTGGCACGTTCGTGGTTGTTGGGATGGCAGACTTTTCCAAGCCGAGCTAGCGACGATCTCCGAGTCCACTTCTCCGGGTTCGCTCTTTCACGAATCTTTAATCTTTCGCCCCCAGGTAGCAAATAGGTCAAGGATTCCGAGCACCGCGACACATCTCATACCAGCACCGGCTCTGATGCATTAGACGG
>JBPYDQ010000842.1:0-8416 GCA_051986135.1 Terriglobales bacterium
GCTTGAATTCCGATCTCTGTAGGCGGACACTACAATATCGCGAAAACCGCGTCAACCTGAGGTTCTGCTTGCTGCGTTTTCTCTCTTTGTTTCTTTTTGGGCTAACTCTGTTGTCATTCTCGCGCGCAGGAGCGACAAACGGCGCCTTCAGCCAGAAGGCGACCGATCGTGCTCCGAGCGAAAAATCAAGCGCACGGGAGAGTTCGCAAGCAATTTTCGTTGCCGGTCAAAAGGCTCTCGAGACGGGTGACCTCACCAAGGCGGAGAAGGAATTCCATAAGGTTCTGGCCATCGATTCCGAATCAGCCGGCGCCTACGCCAACCTGGGAGTTATCTACATGCGCCGCCGGCAATGGGGTCAGGCGCTGAGTATGCTGCGCGGAGCCGAGCGACTGGCACCCGCGGTCTCTGGCGTGCGCCTCAACATCGGCTTGGCCTACTATCGTCAAAACAAGTTTGACTCCGCCATCCGACCGTTTGAATCCGTCATTCGCGATCAGCCTGATTCAGCGCAAGCCCGCTATCTGCTTGGGCTCTGCTACTTCTTCACAGAACGGTACGCGGAGGCGGCGTCCACACTCGAACCGCTGTGGAGCCAGCAGTCGCTGAATATGAACTACCTGTATGTGCTGGGCATCGCAGCTCACAAGGCCGGACGCAGGGAACTCGATGAGCGTGCCATCTCGCGGCTGGCTGAAGTCGGACAGAACACTCCTGAATTTCATCTGCTGATGGGCAAGGCTTATCTCAACAACGGCGACAGCGACAAGGCAATTTCGGAGTTGGAAGCTGCCATCCGCTCCGATCCCAAGCTCCCCTTCGCGCATTACAATCTGGGGCTCGCCTGCATAAACAAGCAGGATTACGAGCGGGCGGCAGGCGAGTTCACCCAAGACATCGCCATCGAACCGGATGCCGCTTTCGACTACGACCGGCTGGCAACGGTCAACGCATTCGAACAGCAGGACGCCGAGGCGGAGAAAAATTTCACTACCGCCCTGCGGCTCGATCCGAAACTGGTCAGTTCGCACATCGGGTTGGCGAAGATTTACACCAAGCAGGGTAAGTATCCGCAGGCTCTGGGCGCGTTGCAATCCGCCGAGCGGCTCTCCCCTGCCGATTACACGCTGCATAACCTGCGGGGGCAGGTCTTTCAACGGATGGGAGAGCGCCAGAAGGCGAAGGCGGAGTTCGAAACTTATACGCGCATGCTGAATACGGCGCGGGAAAGACGAGGCAAGGAGCTGAGCGGAGAGGTGCCCGATCCGCAGCTTGCCAACGAGCCCGAGTAGGCAGCATCCAGAGTATTCGCTGACTATGATCGACGGCTACGCTCGGGCCCCAGCGCCGTCGTGACCGAGCCCGGAAAAGAAAGGACAGAAGCGGTGGCGCTACGATCCGGCAATCGACCCTTTTTGTAGCAGATAGGTGCCGAGGCGCGGCGAAGACTGAGCTCGCACAAAGTCCAGCACGAAGAAGCCTGCCTGGAGACATTCGGTAAAAGCCCAGCGCGTCGCAACCCGCCATTCCCAGGCGAGAGCGGAATCCTTCTCTTCGATCTCGAAGATCTCAGAGGGAATTTGAATGCCCACACTGCTGGCTGACAAAGCAGAACTCAGCTTTCCCGATTCCGGGTGGCCATTTTCTTTCCCGCAGACCAGGAGCATCTCAGGCGGCGAAATCTCTACTAATCCGGACGGGCGGTTAAGCCGGTGGCGCACCCTTCCGCTATCTAACAACCACGTCACCCAGAGGCGATCCGTGCCGTTCTGGTGCAAGACGCTGGTGCTCTCGCGTCCGTAGAAATCGATTTTGTATCGGTTGGAAACCACGCCTAGCTTGCCGAAATTGAAGTGCGCGTTGCGCGCCTGCAGGGGATCGAAGGTCCACGTAATAAGCCGAACCCCCGCAGCCAAGGCCCGCTCGCGCTGCACAAGCTTGAGCTGGTAGCCCAGATTGAGGTTCCGGTAGCGGGGAAGAACCGCCGTCATGTGAGAGTGAATCGAAACTTGGCCGTGCTCGAGACCAGGGAAGCCAAACGCGAACCCGATCAGGCGCTGGTCATCGAAGGCCCCAAGCAAAATCGAGCCCGCTTCCCTAGCCGCAATCAGGAGAAGCACCGGGACTGTATCGCGATCGTCACTGCCCCAGACCTCTTTCTCGACATCGGGTATCTGGCGCAGGTCTTCGATGGACTCCAGATCTCGGATCACGATTGCGGGTTTGGAAAGGACGTTGCCCATGGGTAGTTGAATTTTACCGCGCATCAGAGGAAACCGCAGAGCGGCGTTCTCAGGTCATATCCAGCGCTTAGCGCTCAGGAATGGAAGTTTTGATGAGCGTAGGGGAAAAAAGCGGAAGGCGCACCGGGAGGTACGCCAAATGCTTCTATCGAGTTTTCCGGTACAACTATCCACCCCATCCGCTTTCTCGGCGTTCGCCTGGACAATCGCCGAAGGAACAAGTTGCCCAAGTTCCTGAAGAAGAATATGTCTGACGATAGGAACAAAACCGTATCGGGGCCCTCACCCGGCTTCGCCATCCGTCCACACGCAGCTCGACAGAAGACGGATGAATTCGTGATCCTCGGTGAAGCTGCTTGCTGGCGATCACCTTTGGGCGGAGCATCTGCCAGCGCTGGCTGCAATGAGTTTCTGGACGGGCGGCGCCACCGGCAGCAGAAGCTGCGCCGCGGTGGGCTTCAAGGCTGGCTGGATCAAGGCGTTCTGTTCGTTGATCCACTGATCGGTTGGACGTTCCTTTCTCCCGATGCAGTCGAGCGCCCCCAGGCCCACACCGGCAACTACGGCCAGATTTCGCGAAATGGGTGCGGCCTCTCTTAGCAAGAATGAATCACTCTCCGCCGGTTCGAGGGTGCTATCGTTCTTTTGCCAGCTTTCCAAAAGCTTTCGAATCTGCCCATTCGCAGTACCGTCCTTGCAATTCCCGGCAACAAAGTTGTCAACCAAGCGGGAGAAGAGTCTGGCGGTCTCGCTCTCCGGGCGCGCCGCGTCCACCAAGCGGTTTAGCGGAGTGGCCTGCGAGGCAGGAGTGGTTGCCAGTTCCTCGCGGTTGTAATCCTTCACCGGCTCGACGACGTCGGCTAGCGTGCGCAGGGCTCCAACATCCCAACTGCCGGCGATTCGCTGCAGCATGGGAACGTAATTTGTGTTGTGGGTAAGTCCGAGAAAGTCCAGGCGCCAGCTGAGCTGGTACAGGCGCGCATACATGGAGTTCACGTCGGTGACGTTTTGGGGAGACCACAGACGCTCGGCGATGGCGGCGGTGCGCGGCCAGATGCGCGAGTCCACATTCCCGGAATCGACGTACTCGGACCACATGGTCGCTTCCCCGCCCAGGATTTTTTGCTTTTCCTCAGTCGACAGATTGGCAGCCGCACCTGACAAGGGATCGACCAGGTAATGCCGGGATGCCGGCCAATTCAGATCAATGTAGTAGCCGTTGGACAGTAGGCCGCGATAGCCCTGTTTGGCAGCGGCGGCCAGCGACTCGGGCCCGCGCCAGGATTGAATGACAATGTCCCGAGGAATGTCAGGCGACAGAATTTCGTCCCACCCCACCATGATCTTGTGGTGCTTGCTGACCAGCTTTTGCACGCGCCCTGTGAAATAGGTTTGCAATTCCTGATTGCTCTTGATGCCGTGCTCGCGCATAAAAGCCTGGACTTGAGGATTGCCGTCCCACTGTTTTCCATTGACTTCATCGCCGCCGATGTGGAAGTAGGGATCGGGAAACAGCTTCGCCATTTCACCGATCAAATCGTCGAGAAAGTTGTAAACGTGATCGCGAGTAGGATCCACCGCCGGATCGAAGACACCCCAATGGCGCTCGATTTGATAGGGGCCCGGAGCGCTGGCCAGCTCGGGATACCCCACAAACCAGGCCGTCGCATGACCCGGTATATCGAATTCGGGGATGACACGAATTCCACGATCGCGGGCATAGACGATCAGGTCGCGCACTTGCTCCTGGGTGTAATAGAGGCCGTCCGAGCCCATCCCGGTGAGCTTGGGAAACTTTTGGCTCTGCACACGAAAGCCCTGATTATCGGAGAGATGCCAGTGGAAAACGTTCAGCTTGACCGTTGCCATGCCGTCCAGGTTCCGGCGAATAACATCGAGCGGCTGGAAATGGCGGCTGGCATCAATCATCAAGCCACGCCAGACGAAACGCGGTGTGTCGTGGATGGTGACGGCAGGCACCAGGAAACCCGCAGGTCCGGCTGCAATCAACTGCAGAAATGTTTCGAGACCGTGCATGGTTCCCAGTGGGTTGCCAGCCGACAGCTTCGCCCCCGCGGCGGTTACTTCGAGCGAGTACGACTCGTCCTCTCCTGGCTCCTGCACGGGTTTGCTGGCATGATCGGTGTGTATCACTAGCGTCGCTTTTCCGTCGTCAGTTACTTCTGCCTTCAGGGGAATGCCGGTTTGTCGGGAAGCATTGCTAACCAATCTTTCGACTGCTCTGACCAGACGATCTTCTTGGTAGCCGGTTAAAGCGACTCTAAACGATTGATCGAAGATCAGGGCACCGGTGCCCAGCTTGTACTCCGACGGCAAGGGCATCAGGCTTACCGGTACCTCGTAAGCAATCGACGGCACGGCACAAGCGGAGAGCAGTGAAAGCATGAAAACCATTGTCCTCATCAAGCATCCTCGATCTCCCGAATTTGAGAAACTCACAAGAGAGAAGCAGCATGGTAACAAAAGCGCATCCGCGGATTTCGGAGCAGCACTAACCACCGTGTCCATTCAGTGTTCTCGATGACGAACACTGGCCCTTTAATTTCTTCGAATTGCAGGGCGATAACACTGCGAGGTTGCTCACCGTAACCGCTTTTCCTCGTCTATTGGATTATTGGAACCAATGGATCGGCGGCTACGTATTTAGTGGCAGAACCGGGGAAATCGGGGTGGCTTATGTTGGTAGTGAATATCCACGATCTGGAAAACGGCGTGCTTCTGCGGTGCACGGGAAGAATCGTCGCCGGAGAAGAAGTGAATATTCTGCGCAGCGTCGCATTAGCCCATAGTGAGCGCGAAGAAATCGTGCTGGATTTGGCGAACGTGTCTACCCTGGACGGAGCCGGAATCGGGATGTTGGCGTTCCTCGAAGGACGGACGCGGAGCACCGGTCAGCGGCTGCGTATACAAAATCCCAGCGCCCACGTCCGCGAGCTGCTGGAATTAACCAACCTCGATTCTGTCATAGAAATCACTCCCTCACGCCAGTTCCAGGAGATCTGCGAGGCCATACAGGTAAGCGACAGAGGGGAGCTGCCGGCAGCCGTGGCAAACCCGTAAGAATAGCGCCGAGGAACCACCGGAGCACAGCCGGCCTTTTTGGGTTTTTCCTTCGTGGCTCCCGCATTGGGGAATCAGACTCGGCGTAAGAGCAAATCTCCGGCGATAAAGAAGAAAAACACAAGTGAGATTACACCGTTCATCGTAAAGAAGGCGGCGTTCAGCCTGCTTAGGTCTTTGGCCGATACGAGCGAGTGTTCGTAGGCCAGAAGCATTCCTACCACTCCTATTCCTGCCACAGCCACCTTGCCAAGTGAAAACACCAGCACAAAACCTACCAGCAACAGGAGCATGAGGACATGAAACCCGCGAGCCAACCACAACGCAGTGGATATGCCAGCATAGCGTGGAATCGAATGAAGCCCGTATTTCTGGTCGAATTCACAATCCTGGCAGCTGTAGAGAACATCGAAGCCGCCGACCCAGAAGGCGACCGCGGCGGTCAACAGCAGTATACGGGCATCGAGCGAGCCGCGAATGGCAATCCAGGCGCCCGCCGGCGCCATGCCCAGCGCGAACCCAAGCACTAGATGTGACCAACGGGTAAAACGCTTGGTGTAAGAGTAGACGAGAAGAACGACGAGAGCTAGGGGTGACAACGCCAATGCCAGGCGACTCAAACGCGAGGCTGCTAAGACAAACACTCCACAGGATACGACCACGAAAGTAGCTACAAACGAGCGGGTCAGAATACCCCGAGGCAAGGCGCGAGTTTGGGTGCGGGGGTTAGCGGCATCCATCGTGGCATCGACGAGGCGATTGAATGCCATCGCGGCAGAGCGCGCCGAGACCATGGCGATAATGATCCACAACAAATCATGGACGCCCGGCCACCCTCCTGCTGCCAGCATGGCGCCTGAAAGCGCAAACGGCAGGGCGAAGACCGAGTGCTCCCACTTGATCATTTCGAGCGTTACCTGTAAGTTGCGCAGCACGATCATGCCGCGATTCTAAAGCAAAAGAGTCATGAATTTTAGAAGCGGACGACGGCACGCTGGATTAGCTTGCGGGCAATTCCCAGAGACGAATTTCGAAGGCAGATTTTAAGGGTCATCCAAAATTAATGGCACAAAGCGGCACCCTTCCAAGCTTGTAGCCAAGGGCACTCCATTCTTCTTGCGGATTAGCTGAAGTTCCTGAACATGCTCGGATCCGACGGGCAGGATCATGCGCCCGCCCTCGCTTAGTTGAGCCAACAAGGAGGGAGGAACCCGAGGGGCGGCGGCAGAGACAATGATCCGCTCGTAGGGAGCATGCTCGGGCAATCCGTGACTACCGTCGCGAACCAGTACGGTCACATTCGAGTAACCTAGGCGCATCAGATCCCGGGCGGCGAAGTTGGCGAGGGCCAGGTGGCGCTCTATGGTGTAGACGCGTTTTGCCAGCTCGGCAAGCAACGCTGATTGATAGCCGGAGCCGGTTCCGATTTCGAGCACCGTATTCTCGGGCTCGACAGCCAAATATTCCAGCATGAGAGCAACCATATAGGGTTGCGAAATCGTCTGGTCCTGGCCGATGGGGAGGGGGTGGTCTTCATACGCCTGAAGGCGGAACTCGGAAGGCACGAATTCGTGGCGGGGAACACGCGCCATGGCGGCCAGGACGCGCTCATCGCGGATTCCGCGAGCACGCAATTGGCTCGCGACCATGCGTTCGCGCTCGGGAAGGTACGCTTCGGCTTCTGAGTCGGCGCCCATTGGGCTGGTATTCCAAACTCCACTAGTCCCCATCCAGTCTAACCAATTAATCCTTTCAATAGTTTACGGTATTCAACATTCTGGAAAACACGCCAGCGTGCGCATTTTGTGCGCATTCTATTGGCCAGCTAAGGGTTTCCTCATCGGAATTACCTTGCGCTGCGACCTGCGCCACTCGCTTCGGTTTTATACTTCGCGGTGCCGTGCTCGCTCTTCTTCCTCGCTACACCGGTCGGCGTAGCGTTTAAACATGGTCTGTGTCCGATGTCGCTTAACCTTCACACAATCTTCCGGGGAGGAGCCAGTCTTCCACAGCTCATGAGCACCGAAAGCCTGTAATCATCGAAAAGTTCGCCGATGTACTTCGGGTATCGCCATTTCCCGCCACACCATTTATCTTCTGTCCACCTTGTAGGCGAATGAACTTCGAAACACCCAAGCAAAACCTATAGCTCCCCGCGTTCGCCGCAAACGCCAACGGCTTCGTCCAAATCCCGCTATCGCAACTGCCCCGGCGGCAAGCATTCATGCTCAGCCGGCCGTTCGGCGCCGGCGCAGTTGCGATAGGGCCGTAAGTTTTTGGAACAGTTATCCTAGACAACGATGGATGCCGCACGTCAAAGACTCAGCCGTGCCGTACTCTGGGATATGGACGGAACCCTCGTCGACTCCGCCGACTACCACTGGCAAGCCTGGCGCGACACCATGGCCCGCGAAGGCCATCCCATCACCCACGGCCAGTTCCTCGCCACCTTCGGCCAGCGCAACGACTCCATCCTCCGTCAATGGCTCGGCGCCCAAGCTACCCCCAAACTCATCCAGCACGTCGGTGACGCCAAAGAAGCTCTCTATCGCGAGCATGTCCTTCAGAAAGGAATCGAACCGCTTCCCGGCGTCTCCCAGTGGGTCCGACGTCTGCACCAGCAAGGATGGCGCCTGGCCATCGCCTCCGCCGCGCCGCGCAAGAATGTCGAAACCATCCTCGAAGTTCTCCACATCTCCGACTGCTTCGAAGCCATTGTCTCCGCGGAAGACGTGCATCGCGGCAAGCCTGACCCGGAAGTCTTCCTGGTCGCCGCCGCCAAACTCAACGTCCCCCCGAGCCACTGCATCGTCGTCGAAGACGCCCTGCACGGAATCGAAGCCGCTCATGCCGCGGGCATGAAAAGCATCGGCGTGACCCAGGGCAAGCCCCTGCACGCCGACCTCGCGACGCACTCGCTAGCGTCGCTCGCCCCGAATGCGTTCGACAACCTGCTACGATCCTGATTCAGAATTGCAGTGGATGCTTAGCGCTGCTGCGGGCTGGTGCGGGAACTCAAACTCCAGAACAGGGCATTTGAGCGCTATAGGATTTCACGCCAGCCGGTCAGAATCGCAGATAATTCTAGACTG
>JBPYDQ010000843.1:0-2980 GCA_051986135.1 Terriglobales bacterium
CGACAATATTAGAGCCAGGCGGCGGAGAGGTAGTCGGTCCGGAGCGTCAGCCAATTTGGCGATCGCCGTGCGACTTGGCCAATACGAGTTCACGGCGTGGGAGCGCTGGTCCGCGAGTTGCTAAACAGACTAAACGCCGACTAGGGTCAACAGCACGGCTAGCGCGCCGAACGAAGCTTCATGGCCGATGCGAGGAGACTGGGTTGTGTGACGGACTCGCCGTTGAGCCGACTCATCGGCTCGAGATCGATGCAGTTCGGGATCGGCCTCTCGGTCCACTTGGTCTCATGGTTCGAGTTTGGGTCTGGCGCCGTGCGGCAGAGGGACCAGTCACTAAGGGCGCCTTGCCCAGCCAGAAGTCTATCTCGAACCGATTTGCGCCAGACGTGTACCATTGTTGCCATTGATCGCTGTCGAGATTCCCGTCATACTGAGGCGATGCAGCCGCAGCTTTTTTCACCTTAGTGTCGCTAGATGTGGAGCCGCCCTTGCTCTTGATATAGGCGTTGTACAGCCACTTATAGTGGCCGTACACATTCATGATATTGACTGCGTACTCTTGGGCAAGACCTGGGGCATTTTCGATGATCACAAGATTATCGTCATTTGCAGCGCTCGCTTTAGGCCCCATATTGTGGGAACCCGTCATCACTACCGGGTTCGATCCAAATGGATCCACAACCACCACTTTGCTGTGTATCATTACCAGGTTGGCGATGTATTCCCGATGAAACCAGTTCATGGCTGCATCGGTAAGCGCTTTGGGCGTAATTTCTCCCACGGAAACGGTCGGCAGTTTCGCCCCCTTGTGGGTCAACTGCAGCACTGCCTCCTCGCCGTTCTTCTGCTCTTGATTGACAACCCCATGAATGAATACACCACACTTCCCAACTTGCTCGATGGCCTGCAGAAGGGATATTGGCTTCTTTTTTCCGTCGCCGCTCCCAGGGTTGAACATCAGGAAAAGCACACCTTGTCGGGCGGCAGCGATGTATTTACTCGCATGATCGAGGTCGACATATTTGAAGCAAGGAACATTCCACGCCGTTACCAATGACCCATTGATCGCGGCTTTCGCGCAAGCCGAACCGGCTTGCGCCAGCGGCTTGGGATAGCCACTTCCAGCGGCCGCGAGAGCATCCCAACGCTTCTTGTAAGCGGCAGCTAGGCTGGGACCATCGATCAGAATTCCGTTGTTGACCTGAGTGCACAATCCCGTCATGGTCCAGTTCGTGCTACCCGTCCACACACTTTTCTCATTCCCGTCCTTGTCGCAAAAGACGATGAACTTGTTATGCGCGAAATGTGGAGATTTCACCAACCGATCGATGAGGTGGATCGAGCTGCGCTTCAGCTGTGCTCGCACCGCAGCATTCTCGTCTGGGACAGCCGGCGTTCCTTTCTTTTTGTTGGCCGACTTGTATGCACCAGATCCCAAAATCAGACTGCACTTTGATTCAAACGCGGTCAACGCAGGAATCAACTCAGGGTCGTTCAGTTCGTACAAAGCAACGTATATCGATTCGCCCTGTTGTTTCGCCTGCTGCAGGCGCTCGAGAAGCGCCGGACGTAGCGCCCCCGACAGGAAGATCCTGTTCCTAGCTTGAGGGTCTTTGATGTTCTGCGACAACATTTGTTTGAATTCTGCGCTGGACCCGGCCTGGCGGGCGAGAACTTGAGCGGGGACGATGCCGCGATTGAAGTAGGCGCGAAACCCAGGAGACTTCCCAGTATCCACAACCACCCAGTCCGTCCAACCGGAGTCTGGGCCCGGTTGAAGGTTGCTGGATGGCCCTATCATCGGAATTACGCAGTAACGGACCTTCTGACCTTTGCTTACCAGGTAGTCGGACCAGATGTAGCGTTGGATAGGCCATACGTTGCTGGGTTGGCTTTTAGTTTGACTGTGGGGCTGACCGGCAAATCCGACCCAAGTCTGGATGTAGCCGTCCTTCGCATCACCGGCTTCGCCACTGACTTCTCTCTTTAACGCAAAGCCACGGCAACCCGGAATGATCTTGGCGGTCTCCCAAACGATGGTGGCCATGTCACAGTTTGCGTATACTCCTACCTTCGTGAACACCATTCTGTGCTCCTTGCCAGGGCCTCGATGTCCTGTTGCCGAGCGCGGCCCTTTCCGTCTATTGTCAAAAATCTTTCGGTATGGCGACTGATTTGGCCGCCATTCATATATGCGGCAACGGTCCGTCGATTCCCTCACTCGAATGAGAAACGGCAAAAGAAATTTGGGAGGAGGCACTGCGTTCACCCGATAGGGCGTCAGGGAACAATTCGTGGGCCTTTCCAGAAGGGCTGGATCTCACGCTTCAGCAACGGTTGTGAATTTCGCGGACAAGTGGGAACTGATGGCAGGTCACACACGGATCGGTCGGACTGGCGGCGGGATTTCGGCGCTCACGCTGGACAGAATGCCTGGATTGCGCCACTACTTGGCTAGCAGGGAAAATCTTAAACAGGCACTCAAAGTCGGCCTCGGAAGCTGAAGATGACAGCGAGAGGAAGAACTACGTATTTGGGAGATCGCTACGAGGATTCAAAGGCGACACGAGCAATCCGTAAAGAGAGTAAGAGAGTTAACTGCTAAGAATTACTTTCGCGGTGAAACCGCCAAATAGGGCCGCATGCTAGCAGCATCGCAGCGACGTATATATAGGCTGTGTCTCGGTTAATTTATACTAGTGCTAACGAAGTCTGAGCTTTGCCTCCAGGGGGGATGGTCACCACATCGCTCGCTTGAACACGCCTGCCATTCCTTGACCCCACTAACCGTAGGGCATGATGTCCAGGCGCAATTCTAGGAATGGCCCAACTTGCTGCTTCAATGTGGCCGTATGATACGTCATCGATGACCACCTCGGGTTGTGAGTCCAGGGTTTCCCTTTCAAGGACTGAAACCGTCAGCGCCCCGGGTTCGCTAGCCTGAATCTTATTGTTTACCATCGATTCCAAGTCGGATATG
>JBPYDQ010000844.1:0-3618 GCA_051986135.1 Terriglobales bacterium
GGCGGACGAATGCTTGAAGATCAAAGATACCGTGACGGGCCGGATCGTCACCCACCCTATGAGCTGATGTCATGAACGAATTGCAGGAAAGGCAAGCAGAGTTAGGGCCGGCAATGGCCAAGCTGACCGAGCGCCAGCGTTTGTTCGTGATTGCGCTGGTGACGGGAAAGCCGGGACAGGGCGCCCTAGCGAATGCCTACCTGGCTGCGGGCTTCCAGCCGAACGGCAACAGAAACCTGGCTAGCAAGGGCGCGCACAGGCTCTCTCGGAATGAAAAGGTGATCGCGGCGATTGCCGAGGAAGCCAGGAAGCTTATTCGCGTTTATCACCCGGAAGTAGCGCAGGCGTTGCTTAGTGTGATCCGCAATCCCGACCATAAGGATCACGTCAGGGCGATCGGGATGGTGCTCGATCGTGTCGATCCGCTCACGACAAACCACAATATGGTTGTGACACATAAGACGGTCGACCCGGATCAGGAAGCGTTGGAAGAACTGCAGGCAGCGCGTCACATCGGCGCCAGCCGTGAAAAGCTGATCGAGCTGTTCGGCTTCAATGGACTTGAGCGATTGGAAGCCCTCGAAGCCGTGGAGAAGGCGCAGCGTGCGGCTTCGGCAAAGTTGATTGAGGGCAAAGCGGAGGACGTCAGTAATGCAGATTGATGATTTATGCGGCAAGACCCGCGCAGTGATGCGCGAACTCGAATTTCACATTACCGGCGCCTATCCGCAATGGTGGCAAGGGAAGCGCCTTACCCGCCCGGTCAGGCTTTTGGTCGTGGGGCCAGAAGAGGTCAGCAATGATAAATGACGGCATCGAGTTCGACGTTGCAAAAATCCTGAAACTCGCGCGCCAGGCCCTGAGTTCGTCCGAGCTGCGCCGGAAGTTTCATCGCATCGACTATTGGGGACCGAACGAGTGGTACGAATCCCAAAAGCGATTTTTCCTCTCCGGCGCGAGCCATAATCAGAGGTTGATCTACGGCGGCAATCAGAGCGGCAAGACCCTGGCCGCGAGTTTCGAGACCGCCCTGCACCTGACGGACCAATATCCGCGCTGGTGGCAAGGCAAGCGGTTCAACCACCCTGTCCGCATCTGGATCGCCGGCCCGTCGCGGGAGGCGGTTCGTGAGGGACCGCAGGTTAAGTTGCTCGGCAGTTACCGCGCATAGAAACTTCACAACGCCGTTTGGCTTTTTCCCGTCGCTGGTCATACAGAGCAAAAACATAAGCCAGCCAGCCGCCCTTTGGACGACTACAGTCAGGAATGTAACCGAGAATTTCCATCATGCCTTTGTCGGCTTCATCAGAAAGACGACGCTTATACTCCTCATAGCCACCATCAATGACCGGATAATCTCATCGGATCACTTGCCTGGTTGCCAGAATATCCTTCCTAACGACTCGCCAGTTTCTTTTGCTTGAGTCAACCTCTGCCACACATCTTCGACGGCATCACCCCTTTTCCATGCACCACCAACATGCTTCTCGCCATCCTCGTCGGGAAACTCCTCACGAGCGAATCGGAAACATGCTTTCCAGGTCGCGGCGTGAAATTCGGGGGTTTCGGAAGCAAGAGGAAGAGGGATGTCCGATGGAGCTAGGGCAACCTCTTCCCCTCGAACTTCCTGTCCTTCTCGCCCACCCTCTTCTTCCTTCAATCTTTCTTCCACCGGTGTGATGCCTTCATCACACCCTGTAGAGGAAAGAGGTTCAGTCAGAGGTTCAGTCAGAGGTTCGGGTGTCATTTCCTCGGTACTACCCAGTGTCATGACGTCGGATTAGCTCTGTTTCAGTATTGGCATCTGTTAACCCGTCATTGTGCCATCTGTGGGTCGCCAGATTGTTTACAGACGGGTCGCCGGTAGCAACGCAGCTTGGTGGCTCATACTGCTCACCGCACCCGTCTGGCACTGTCGTATCAATGATAATATGACCATCGACGCGCCATCTTCTAACCCGGCCATTTGGTTCGGCCTTAATATCATCAACAATGGAATCGCAGATATATCGAGTAGTTGAACCTCTAAGTGGACTTTCAGAAAGCGCACCGTGTTTAATATCGTAAGAATCGTCCGTGCTGATATTTGTCACGTCAATCAATCCAAACTTAGCCACGATGCGGATCGCCCAAACGCGGTCTCGTCGTGGCTATTTTTTCGCTCTGAGTACGTCCCAGCCCGCCCGCCTACACTCTAAATATCCGCACCGTGTCCTATACATTCACTGCGGATCGCCCCCCATCCGCCACGTTTGATCGTGGCCGGGCCATATCCCATCTTTGCTCCCAATGACCTGTGGATGGGCCTTTATTTGCTCGGCCAGCTTAGGATCGACGCGAACACAGGCAGGCCAAATCCAATGTTCGGATCGCTTCTGGTCGTCGCCATTGCCATTTGTCCGAACCATGCGGGCGTCTTTCTGACGCATCAGATTCAGCGCCTTGTGCAATGTGAGTTTGGGTTTTGGTCATCGCACCGCTCCCCGCTTACGCCACCTTGCCTGCGTTGCGTGTTTTGGTGCTTTACCCGCCGGTCGAGCGCCGGTGCGGGTACGAGCCGCAAACCATGCGTCGATTGCGGATTGCCGGTAACGAAAAAAGCCGGGAGTTATTTCGATTGCTGGCGGACCCTCGCCCCTGGCCTCGATCCGTTGTAGGGTCTTGAGGCCAAAATTGCCCTGCTGGCAAAACTCCCGCCGAGTGCGGAGTGGGTCGTTCTGATTGTCGTCCATAGTCGCAATGGTCCCTCTGGCCCGCATACGCCATTCAAGGCGCAATACGGGCGCGATTTGTATCTCCCACTTTTTTGCAAGACCCCCGGCAGCTCGGTCGCGCGGCGGGACCGATTCCACCCACTGCCAATTTCACACCGGCCGAAACACCGAGTGTGATTCGTAGATTCTAGCGGCGTCGCGAGGCGAAGCAAGTCGCGCCAAGTCCACCGACGGATTAATTTTTGGTTAGGTGAGCGGTCCCAAAACCGCAGTCTACCCCAACGCTACCCGAAGCCGATTCATGGGTAGACAAAATGCAAGAAAGTCCAATTTTATTGGAGTTTGTTGACTATGCGCTTTCTGTACCCCAAAGCGACATTGCTGACTGCGATTGGCATGTCCGCTTTGTGCCAAAAGCGGACATGCTCAAGTCAACTATGACATCAGATGAACCGGCGACGTAGGAGCGAAGAGCAATGCGGCAGGCTCGCGATGGTTCATCGCCCCTACGACTATCAAATGCCGCGATTGTGGAAGTCGTAATAGCGCTCAATGTTCATTTGCAGGAATGGCTCATAGCCGCCCCACTTTTCATACTTCGGCAGCTTGATCTCCTTCTCGGCATCGGCATAGCTCTTGCCCTCCTCCACCGCCTTCTTCACCGTGGCCGACAAATCTTGCAGATAAGCGAGTTGATTGCGGGCGTCGTCTTTGGTGCCGATCTGGCGACCGCCAGGCCCGGGGTGACCAGCGATCAGCTTGTCCCAATCCATCGCGATAACCTTTTTCAGGCCCTCTTCGATG
The DNA here is from genome assembly GCA_051986135.1 of Terriglobales bacterium. Lineage (GTDB taxonomy): Bacteria > Acidobacteriota > Terriglobia > Terriglobales > Acidobacteriaceae > Gp1-AA122. The sequence goes on from JBPYDQ010000844.1 coordinate 3,519, forward strand.
TCCGGAACATAGGTGTCTGCCATTTCGCGGAACTGGATCGCCCCTAGGGGAATCCAATCGACCGTGAAAATGATTTTCTCCTTTGGCAATCTCATTACTA
>JBPYDQ010000845.1:0-6146 GCA_051986135.1 Terriglobales bacterium
ATCTGTCTCCTTAATCAGACAAGGTCCCGTAATTTGAAAACGACACTGTGGCGCTTACCCGCGGAATCGAGCAGCAGGGTCATCTTCTTGCCCACGGGTCCACGACGGATATTCTCTCGCACGTCAGGGAGGACCAGTTTGGCAGTGTCGGTGCCGTCTATCGCCAGGATTGTGTCACCTTGTTGGACGCCGGCAACGGCAGCCGGGCCGTCCGCGATGACATCGATGGCGGCGAAGTGTTTACCTCTCTGCCCCATCCACAAGCCAGCACGGTCGTAGCTATCGCGGCGGCCGTACTGCGAGTTTTTTTCCAGGATCATTCGGCTGCGCGAATAGTCGAAGATTACGTCGAACTGAGAAAGTACGTCGGGCCCGATTAAGCCGGCCATCGCATTGGAGGTAGTCAGTCCTTGCTTCTGAGTCGAGAGGCGAACCACGAGATCACGGACAACAACATTGCCGATTTTCAGTTCCTCCGCCCGAGCCAGAAGAGAGCGAACCGGACCTCCAATCCCCCAGCCAGTCACACCTTCGAGGTGGGCGCTATATTTTTCCCTGAGGTGGTTCTGATCCACGAAAGGAGTGTAGAGCAACAGAGAAGAGCGAGCGCCAGTGTCGACACCGAATTTGCCTCGAATTCCGTCCAGTTCGGCATCGATGACCGGAATCTGGCGTGGACGATCAAAGGGCACGATCAAGCCTGTGCCGCGATAGTTGAACTTGTCAGGCAGAGTGAACGTCAAGACTTTCCGGACGTAGTCGTGTTTGACAACAACCTGCTGGAATAATTCCAGTCCTATGACGCCATCAAAAGGCTTCGTACCGAACACGTTGCTTGCATCGCCTCCTGGAAACACCTCAGCTTCGAGATCCGCGAACCGCAGGTCCCCGAGTTGGGCTTGTGCGAGGCGGCAGCGGCTGATGTGAACCGTCTTTTCTCCAACGCCGCTACCCTCGCCCGCGTCTTCCGCCTTCAGACCAAGCGTTTGGACGGTAGCGTCGGTAAGTGAGAATCCATTTGCGCCAGTATCCAGGATGAAGTGGAACGGACCTTGTCCATTGAGGTGAACTTCGAGAAAGACGCGGTTGTCGATCAGTTCGAAGGGCAGTGTGGTTGAGGATTTACCGCCGGCAATCGTGAATTTCGCCAGGACCTGTGATTGGCCGACACATGCACCCGACAAGATCACGACGGCTAGTAAAAGTCTCCAGGAACCGGTTCGCGCAAGGAACACTATCTTTTGAGAGGCAGCGCGTGCAGCCATAAACTTCTCTTTTCTATAGGGTTTATTACAACAATGCGGACGCTGAGTTGTAAAGCGAAATGGTCATTGGCGAAAAATCTCAATTACATGAAATGACTATCGGTCAAAAACGCGCAGATGTCTGGTTACAACAGTTGACCCTCGTTCTTACAAACGCGTGGAGGATTCATTTGACTGCCGGGCCGGGTGTAAGGCCATGGATTCAGGTTGTCGGGTTACTCACATGCCCCATGAAGCGCGCCAGCTGAGAGGTGTGTCGAACCGGGCAAGCGAGGCATAGATGCTCCACTGACCGTGATGGATTGCTTCATGTTGCACGAACTCCCACGTGAAGAGAGCAAATGTAAAAGGAGTTCCGTCCCAATCGATAGGCGCGTCGATGTTGACGGTTTCCAGCATGGCGAGCAGTTGTCGCTGCTTATCGTCAAGCGCCGCAAGGAGGGCTTCGCGAGTTAGTGGACCGGCGTAGTGATCGTGCTTTCGGGTCCAATCCACTTTTTTCGTCGCCAATGCGGCGTTGTAGACACCGCGCACACAAACGACGTGCCGCAGTTGCTTGCAAAACGGCGCGAAGCGATAGCCAATCCGACGCGGTACCGGTGCGCAGTCAGACTTTTCGGGCGGGTCCGGCGTGAAGTCCCACTTATCTTCGGGGACAGCGCGCACAAAATCGACGGTCAAGCCATGGAGCACGTTGCTGTACCGAACAAAGTCATCGATCGTCATCCCGCGATTCTAGCAGCCCTTCACCAACGGTCTGTTGGCGTAACATCCCTATAACGCTCAAAACCCCAAGATCGGGTTGGTCAGCGTGGCCCAGCAGACAGAACCACCGCCTGCCTATCGACATACTCGCAGAGATCGGCATGCAGCCGCTGCCTTTGCTTAAGCAATTTGCACTCTACTGGCCTAGAAGTTCTGCTCCGCATCTAGATGTGCTCAGGCATGTGGCGAGAAAGACGGCAGTCAACTCGCCACAAACTTTTAGAACTTTAATTCGCTAAGTGTTTAAAGTACATGGCCTTGGCGATCGGAAGACCGCTTCGCATTTGTATCATCCTCGACTTGTGTGCCCCGAGTGGGTTTCCGCTATTGTGTCACTGATTTTGACACAGCTCAATTGTCTGATCAGCGTAGCGAATTATCACTGCCTTACAGACAAGCTTCAGAACAGGTTGTTGTCACACTCGATTTAGCCCAGCTATTGACTTTGCCCAAGCAGTGCGCTGTTCCAGCGCTCTCGCATATCTCGCATTACTCGCTGTGCCCGTCACCTGTTGTGCCCGCTGTCCTTGTGCCCGGGCCATGACCGCTGGTTGACGTAATTACAACGTATCCGGATGTTCTCCGTTTTCCACAGGCACTAAGGTCTTTCCCTTATTGTCACAGATCCAGAGTGCCCCTACATTTTGCGCCACCAACAACGTTAAGTCGCTGATGAACTGTGGGGCCGAACACGGGGAGTCGCAGTCACCATTCCTTCTAAGTCTCCTGATTTTACCTAAGCACGCGCATAACTGTGAAAAGTTGGTCGATCAAGGAATTGAACCCGAAGAGTCTCGCCCATCGAGCTTTCTTACCGATTGTGTTCGTTCACGTGAACTAAATTTTCTAACGAAAATCCAGAGACTTTCCTCACCGATTGTGTGTACACTTCCAGCCCCCGGTGTGCGCTCGAAGGGGGAACCCGCGAATGGAGATTGACTTTATGAGCCCAAAGCTGACTACAGTTCTATTCTTGGCCTGCTTTGCGGTAAGTGGAACCATGGCCCTAGCCGCGGTTCCAGTTACTGTGTTTCCGAATCCCGTCCAGTTTGGAACCGTTCCTCTCAATTCAACCAGCTCGCCCTTATCCGTTTTCGTGACTAACACAAGTGTAAATGCGGTCACAGTCTCCAACATGACAATCAGTGGAACGAATAGCACAAACTTCGCCTTCAACGGGTTTTCTTGCGTCGGGACTATCTCCAGCGGTCAAACTTGCCAGATGTACATGACCTTCACACCCTCGGCAATGGAAAATTTCACAGCCACCCTAGTAATCACCGAAACCGGCGTGACCCGTTCCATCAATATTCCCTTGGAAGGTACAGCCGGAAATCCCATTCCCGCTGTCACGTCGCTCGCGCCGCCCACCGTTTATGTCAAAAGCCCGAGCACAACGATCACTATCAACGGTTCTGGGTTTTTGTCTTCTACGATTGCATATCTTCAGGACAGCAACACTGCGTTGCCGACAACTTTTGTGAGCGCCACTCAAATCAAGACTCAGCTACCAGATACAGCGCTGTCGAGCATAGGCCAAGTTTTTCTAGACGTGGTAAACCCCGCACCTGGCGGCGGCACGGCATTCACCTCTTTGCAAGTTATCTCACTCGAGCCCTCTGTCAACGGCGTTTCCCCAACGTCCATTGTGGCAGGAACCGCTTCGGAACCGATCATTGTTAGCGGCCAAAATTTCATGGCTGGAGCGAAAGTGCAGTGGAACGGTACCAATATTGCGACCACTTATCTTAGTTCTACACAGCTTCAGGCTCAGCCAAAGACCAGCCAGCTGCAAACGGCCGGGATTGTACAGCTATCCGTCGACAATCCTTCCCCCGGTACCATCTCAACGCCTGTAATTTTTGACGTGACTTACCCGGAGACCGTAACCGTTTTAGATCTTCCCGCGAATGATCTGGTCTGGGATCCGTTTGCCCAACGCATCTATGCTTCCTTGCCCAGCAGCTATGGACCAAACGGCAACAGCATCGCCGTCATCAATCCCTCGACCGGAGCTGTCACCGGATACCATTTCGCCGGCAGCGAGCCTACGAAACTGGCGATCGACACCAACTCCAAATATCTCTACGTTAGTCTGAATGGCAGTGGCTTCATACAGAGGTTGAATCTGCCTACCTTCACTCCAGATATTCAGATCAGCCTTGGCAACGGTCAATATGGCGGGCCAAATCTCGCCGAAGCCATCGCGGTATCCCCCACAAACTCGCATACCGTTGCGGTAGCGCTCACCAATAACGGAGCCTCCGGTCCGCTCGAATTCTTCACCGATTCAATGCAACTCGCGAACTCGGTCAACTCACCGTCTATGAACCAAGTGGTCTTTGCAGACGGGGCCACCCTATACGGCTACGCTTCTGGCACGCTGAGCCAAGTCAACGTCAACTCCACGGGCGGAACATTGAACCAGCAGTGGAATGGCCTCGTCACAGGGAATACGTTCCAGTATTCCGGCGGCTTGATATTTGGGGGTAATGGCGAGGAATTCAATCCCGCAACTGGGTTGCTGCAGGGTGCGTTTGATGTTGGAACGAGTTGCTGCAGCAGCGGGGTTCAAGTTCTGCCGAATTCGGCCATCAATCGTGCGTTCGCGCTTGGCCAGACCCCTTTCTTTAACTCCTTCGGCATTACCAGCTACAACCTCACCAAGTTCACACCCTTGGCTGTCGCTGACTTGACCGAACTCGGTTCCAATTTTGGCTCCCCTTCGACTTCCAAGTTCCTTCAATGGGGCGCCAACGGCTCGGCGTTCATTGTGGCCAGTGGATGTTGCGGTAGCACCACCTCTCAGGTTGCGCTGGTTCAAAGCCCCGCCCTGTTCCTCACCGCAACTCAAACCCTTAGCCCTGTGCCAATTGCAAAATCAATTTACCCCCCGACTGCTACTCACGGTACCGGAAATTTCCGGATGGCTGTCAAAGGCTCCGGTTTTGTACCCGGTTCAGTCGTTATGTGGAATGGCAAGGCCCGGTCGGCGAGCTACGTAAGTGCAAACCAAATGATGGTCTATGTGCCGGCGGCTGCTATCACTACTCCCGGCACGGTTGCCATTGTGGTCAAAAACCCAACGCCGGGTGGAGGAGAGTCGAACACTCTCACTTTCACCATCACCATCAAATAATAAATCCAGTACCCAGGTCCGATGCCCCGTCTCTCGCGCTGGCGAGAACCGGGGCATTTCCGCTGGGGATCAAGCGATAGCTTGTTGCAGGACACTGCCCGCCCATACCGAAATTGGCGAACAGGTAGCCCTCCACTCGTCTTGCCACTCTTAGGTCGTTCATTTTGTCCCGAAGTACCGGCTCTTTGCTTGTTTGCGTTGCCAACAATCGACGTGTTGACGGCTAACATTTCCAACATCAAGTCGTTTTGGAAGCCGCAGAACGAGCAATTTCGATTGTGCCTCTCGAAAATCTGGAAAGGTCTGAACTGACACGAATTATACTTCGTTGCGAGTTCTCTACTCCGATGCCTACTTCTCTACTCGTGCTCTTCGTCACCCTACGTTCCATCCTCGGTTTCCCGAGTGGACCTCGAACTCGAAAACCTGACCTTAACGACGTGCTGCCTTGTAGGGCGTCCTTGCCTGGTTACTAGGCATGGTTTACACGGACGTTCAAAACCGATAGTTTATGGCGACGCGAATCATGAACGTGCCGGGCGAATCTCGATCACGTCGCCAATAGGTGTGGGACCCGGTGGTCGGAACCCGTGTCAAAAGCCTATACCGCACCCGGCTTGTAAGTGAGTGATATTCCATTTCGCTTGTCTGGCAATTTTGGTGTGTCTAGCAGCTAGGGGAGTGTGGCGCTCTAAGAGTCGATGCCATCGCCCCCTAAGTACCAAATGGAGGGATGGAGGTAAGCGTCAAGTTCTGGCTGGTTTGACGGGAGCGATTCCCTCTGAGTCCAGATCTGCAGAATTCTTGCGACGTGTTCTTACACAATGCCAGCAAGGGGTTTTAGCCATCAACGACCGCAACGGCGTCCACCTCGATCAGATAGTCGGGGGATAAGGCCGCGACGCCCAGAACGACGTCAGCCGCCTTGTGATCCCCGAAAAGCCTCATTCGAGCCGTTTCGATGATCGGTAGGTGGA
>JBPYDQ010000846.1:0-4452 GCA_051986135.1 Terriglobales bacterium
ATGATGAAGACGATGTTGTAGGGCGGCTTACCAGTGGTCCCCGTGCGTGGCATCTGGTTTTCTGGAGTTTGCGCTGCGGCATATCCCAAGTTCAGTAGCAGGCTGAAGCCTGTGAACAGTTGCAGTAACCGGTGGAGGAGTCGCGGTCCCAGCATCATGATGTGCCTCCGATTCATGGTCGGATAGGTGTACGTTATTGTGTTTCTCGCGTCAACGAGCTAGTTCATTTGCCTACTCAAGGTGCGCAAACCGTCTCTGGTGACGGCCAGGCAGAACCGCGTTTCAAAGTCCGTTAATCGGAACTTACGCACCTTCCCGGGTCTGAATCAATCGATCGCGTTGTGCAGAAGAATCAATCCGTGCGACGATGTGTGCGTTTACCCGTCGCCCGGACGGAGTTCCCAAAACTAGGAGCGTCGATGATGGGAAAGCAACTGTGCTTGACCTTTCTTCGCTTTGCGCTTGTGACGCCGATGCTGTCCCTGACCACGTTTGCTCAGGAAAAGCCTCTACGGCCCAACGTTGTCTATATCGTTTCTGACGATCAGGGCTGGAAGGACGTCGGCTATCACGGATCGGACATCAAAACGCCGAATATCGACCGGCTCGCCGCCGACGGCGTGCGCTTGGAGCAGTTCTATGCCCAGCCAATGTGCACTCCCACTCGCGCAGCATTAATGACTGGCCGATATCCTTTCCGCTACGGGTTGCAAACGGCAGTGATCGCCTCGGCCCAGACCTACGGCCTGGCCACCGATGAATATTTGTTGCCACAAGCGCTCAAGGATGCGGGCTACTCCACTGCGATCGTGGGGAAGTGGCACCTTGGTCACGCCGATCCGAAATATTGGCCTCGGCAGCGCGGATTCGATTATCAATACGGTCCGCTGATCGGGGAAATTGATTATTTCACGCACGAAACTCACGGCGTCGTGGATTGGTATCGCAACAATGTTGTGGTTAAGGAAGAGGGCTATTCCACCACGTTGCTAGGCAATGAGGCGGTAAAGCTTATCGAGCAGCATGATATGTCTCAGCCGATCTACCTTTATTTGACATTCAACGCGCCGCACACTCCTTATCAAGCTCCTCAGGAATATTTGGATAAATACCAAAATATTGCTGATCCCAGTCGCCGCGCTTATGCCGCCGCCATTACTGCGATGGACAACCAGATTGGCCGCGTGCTTTCTGCGCTCGATACGAAAGGTATGCGCAGCAACACCATCATCTTTTTCCAAACTGACAACGGTGGCACCCGCAACAAGATGTTTGCCGGCGAAGGTGACACGTCCAAGATCGTTATTCCCTGTGACAACGGTCCCTACCGCGAAGGCAAGGGCATGCTTTATGAAGGCGGAACCCGCGTCATTGCTCTCGCAAATTGGCCCGGTCATATCAAATCGGGCACCACCGTCGAGGGCATGATTCACGTAGTCGACATGTACACCACAGTTGCCGCCATTGCCGGAGCTTCCACCGCCAAAGCCAAGCCACTCGATGGCTTGAACGTGTGGCCCACCCTCAGCGAAGGAAAGCCATCTCCACGCACGGAACTGATCTACAACATCGAACCTTTCCGCGCTGGCGTGCGCGAAGGAGACTGGAAACTGATCTGGCGCGCCCCGCTACCTCCCATCCTCGAGCTCTACAACATTCCTCAAGATCCATCGGAGAAGAACAATCTCGCCACGCAGAACCCTGACAAAGTTGCAGAGCTACAAAAACGAGCCAACGAACTTGCTTCCGCCATGGTCAAACCACTTTTCTTAGAGATTGAGTTCAAGGCCATGCTGCAACGTTTGGCGCTGCCACCGGCACTCCCCAACGAAGAATATGAGTTCGACGAAGAACAGTAAAGCACAGGCGATTTCTTACGGATCTGCACAGGCAGGCAAGTCGCCGCGAAAGGGAGGCCTGGAGCAACCTCGCAAATTAGAGATGCTGATAGTTGCTGTTTTGAATGGCGATGGTCAACTGTTTGCTGACACCATTGATGGTTTCTCCGGAGACATGATTGGGTCCGTTGGGCACGCGCGCAAACGCCACAGTCACATTGACGGCATCTTTCGGGTCATCCAGATAGCTGGCGATCGACAAGCTCACGAGGTCCTTCTGAGCCTTGTCGACGATCAGGGTTATGTTGTCGCCCTGCTTGATGTAGTTGGAGAGGACCAGGCGGTACTGTCCGGGCGCCCCGGCGGCCGGACCCATCATGATGTTGCCCTTCTCACGAGCCTGCTCGATCAGGTCCTTTTCCGGAGGGACATACTGCTGGATCAAAGCCTTGATTTGATCCGCGTATTCTTTGTACTCTTCCTTCTTTTTCTCGACGATGTGCTTTTTCAAGCGGCCTTCGTGTTCCGGCGGGGCTGGGGGTGGATCGAGTGAAGTCTTTTGTGGCTTGCCGTCCGGACCGAGGCGAACCTGGAAGTGCTCTTGTTTCTTCTGTTCTCCTTTGAGGCTGATGGTGACCTGCTCTACCCAGGTGTACTGCGCCATCTCTTGCTTGTTCTGGGCGACGGCCTGCTTGATCTCGGCCACTCTCTCTTGCATTTCCTGGTTCTGCGCGGAAACCGGCAGGGCGAACCATACGCCGCTTGCAAGAACGAGCAGGCCGGGTATAGCAACGCAGAACCCTCGGAATGGTGCGTTTTTCATAAGTCTCCTCTCTGATATTGAATGTGGCTACTTCTGCTTCGGCGGGTAGTTCTTGAGCAGTTTCTCCATCGCCTTATTCAGATTTTTCATGTTTTTTTCCTGGTTGGAACTCGGATCAATCGTCTTGGTCGCGTTTCCCGTCCAGACCAACTGCTTCGTACCAGGGTCATACATATCGAGGACCAGCGTCCCGATACTGATCGTCGAACTGGTGGCCGAACCCATACCCCCGCCGAAGCCTCGACCGGTTCCCCAGGCATTCCACTGTCTTTCCTGATCGACCGCGATCTGATAGCCGACATAGAGATCGGCCTTGTCGCTATCGGTTTTGGTCAAACCTTTCGAGGCCAGCTGTGAATCAACAGCCTGCTTGATTTCCTGATCCATAATCTGGTTAGGATGAGAAGCGCCCTCGATAGCGACCCACTTATAAGTTCGATATTTGGAAAAATCCGTGCCCGGCATGAAGTTGTACTTTACGTCCTGCCCTTTCGCCGCAACGCTAGCCAAGAACGTAGCCACGAGCACCGCGCTGATTCTTAACAGTACGCTCTGCTTCACTGTGTACATAAAATCCCCCTTTAACGCGTCGTTCTTGCCCCATCCAGGAGCGCGTGGGCGAGCATTCTAATTGAATGTCCGCTAGCAGGATCTAAAAGTGCGCCGCCTAGCGCGCGACTGCGGTGGCAAAATCGCAACGTCAGAAACCTATTCCTTCTCGCTACTCTTGGCACCTGTCATTTGCGACAGTGCACAGTATTCTGCTAGCGGAACTAGCAGGTTATCGCCGCTAGGCGTTGTTACGATGCTGCGTCGCCGGGCCCTGTCACTTGGGGCAGTTGACGTTATAGCTTGAACTTCTAATCTGGTTTGACAGAGTCGAGGTCGTTCTTGTGACTCCATTGAGGATACTACTCGCTGATGACAATGATGAGGTTCTGGCAGCGGTTCGCGAGGAGCTAGGGGAGGAATTTGAAATCATCGGCACCGTAACGAACGGCCAGGATGCAGTGGAAGCCGTGTCGCTCTTTAATCCAGATGTTCTTGTCATGGATATAGCCATGCCCGTCTTCGACGGTATCGAGGCTTCAGAGCGGATTCGCAAGATCAATGCGCACGCAAAAATTCTTTCCTCACTATCCAGGAAGCGGACGAATATATTTCTCGAGCTTTCTCTGCTGGAGCCTCCGGCTTCGTCACAAAGCGACGACTCCTAAGTGATCTCGCACATGGAATACGCGAAGTGGCTGAGGGCCGCACATTCCTCTCCCCTACACTTCGCAGATAACGAACAATTCAGCTTGCCCAAGCAGCTCTGACTTTTTGTGGAGTGAGTGGCACGCGCGCGCGAATCCGCGTTCCCCCATTTGGATGGGAATCGATGGTGAAAGTGCCATTCACCTGGTGGATGCGTTCCGCCATGCTAACCAGACCCAACCTCCGCCGCTCTTCGTGTTCGTTGCGTCAAATCCCACGCCTTCATCACGAACCTCTAGCCCAAGCTCCCCGGCAGGCGCACTTCAAAATGCTTTTGATCACTGTACTTCACTGCATTGTGTAGAGCTTCCTGAACCACGCGACCTCAACACATAGGCGAGTGCCGTAATCGAGCCCACGCCGGGATGCGTCATCAACCGCAACGCTTCGGGGCGTTTGTTGACTTCCTGAATTGCGGAGACTGAGGGCTCTAGTGTGGTTACGCTCTAGGGCATCAGACACTGTCCCTTTTGACAGGTCACGCTACGCCCCGGCATGCCACACTTGGACTGTCTACAACCTTTTCCCTTGCCC